>JBPCWT010000138.1:0-4143 GCA_051009255.1 Ruegeria sp.
GGGTCAAAACCCTGCCAGCAATGCAGCAATTGCATTGGACACTGCGCCCGCAAAGCATGGAACCCCGCGACCATTTCGGCACACAGCCAGCGCGCTGTTGCCCGGCTTGCTGGATCATCCGGCCACAGTCCGGCCTTGGGGTGCCGTTCAGCGAGTGTTTCCGCCATCGCAATGCTTTCGGCAACAATCGTGCCATCCGGCAATTGTAAAACCGGAACCAGGCGCGCAGGCGACAATGGCCCCATGTCCTCGACCATAGTGCCCGAGTAAAGGCCAATCATGTGTGTCCGGAATGAGAGGCCAAATTTCTCCAGCATCAACCATCCGCGCAAGGACCAGCTGGAAAACAGCCGGTCACCGATAAACAAATCATAAGTCATGTTATGAAGATGGCGTACGGATTGCCATCAGTAAATCAAATGTTTGTGCGCAGTTCAATCACGGACAATGATTAATTCGCCCGACTGACCAAGCGTCGCCAAGATACGCCACCTCCGTCACAGACAGGTTGTCGATTCGATGAGAGAACGTCTGTTGAGCATCCAGATCAAGGGCGCGCTGAAGCTGTGTCAAAATCACGCCGAAATGGGCAACTATGATAAGGTCCTGCCCAGTGTGTTGGGCAATCAAGTCGTCGATGGTTTTGTCCACCCTTGCGCGTAGGTTGTTCCAGCTTTCACCATCTGGTGGGCGCACCTCGCCGGGGTTATCCCAATAGGCAAAGGCAAGCTGGGGATCCTCTGCCTCGATGTCTTTGAAAGAACGCAGTTCCCACGCGCCAAAATGAATTTCGCGCAGACTGTCGAGATGAGATAGGCGTGACCGCGCGCCTTGTATTGCCGTTGCGGTATCAGCGGCGCGGGATAAATCGGACGAAACAACCGCTGCCTTGGCAGGAAGATAGTCGTGCAATCTGGTGATTGCCTGCCGATCACTCAGATCAGCGGGTAAATCGGACCACCCGACCATGGTTTTGGCATGCGTCGGACCGTGCCGGACAAGATGCAGCCGTGTCACGGTAACTGTCCTTTCAAAACCGCAGGTAGACCGGCGGTGACCTGAACCACAAGATCAGCCCGCGTCGCCAGCGCAATGTTCAGCCGCCCCTGAGCTTCGCGAAATTTCCGCGCTAACGCATTGTCCGGAACAATCCCATGCCCAACCTCGTTTGACACGATCACGATCTGTGCATTGCAGCTTTGCACTGCGTCCAGCAACTCCGCCTGCGCTTGTTCCAGATCGTTTTCGGCCAGCAGGTGATTGGACAGCCACATCGTCGCGCAGTCGATAAGACAAACCTGATCAGCGCCCAATCTGGCAAGCGCATCCGCCAGATCCAGCGGTGCCTCGATCGTCGACCATCCTTCACCGCGTTGATCGATGTGTCTCTCGACCTTTTTCTTAATCTCGTCATCAAACACTTGTGATGTGGCGAGATAAACCCGCTTTTTCCCTACTGAAACAACAAGTTGCTCTGCATATGCCGACTTCCCCGATGCAGCGCCGCCAAGAACAAAGGTTAAATTGGGATACACTTTTATTACCTTTCTGGTGATCCACTCGGTTTTGTCCTGCGTAAAGACGGTATTACGGCAAGGCAAGCCCGGCCCGCCGCGTGCAAACTGGGGAGAGCTGCATGGCACTGGATAACCCGAACGACTTCTCGATGTCGCGGCAAGCGATGAAGGCGGAGTTGCTGGACGCAGAGACAGAATTGCGACTGGCGTATGCGTGGCGCGATGAACGTGACGAACAAGCCCTGCATCGTCTGATCACCGCCTACATGCGACTGGCGATTTCCATGGCTGCGAAGTTCAAGCGCTATGGTGCCCCGATGAATGACCTGATCCAAGAGGCCGGGTTGGGTTTGATGAAGGCAGCCGATAAATTTGATCCGGACAGGGGCGTGCGTTTCTCGACGTATGCCGTTTGGTGGATCAAGGCGAGCATTCAGGACTATGTCATGCGGAACTGGTCCATGGTTAGGACAGGTTCGACATCTTCGCAGAAATCTCTGTTTTTCAACATGCGTCGCGTTCAGGCCAAGCTAGAGCGCGAGGCCGCGACAGATGGGATTAAACTGGACCGACACCAATTGCACCAGATGATTGCCACCGAAATCGGAGTACCGTTGCGGGATGTCGAAATGATGGAAGGCCGTCTGTCTGGATCGGATTTTTCACTCAACGCAGTTCAATCTGCCGATGAAGATGGCCGTGAATGGATTGATGCGCTTGAAGATGACCGGGAACAGGCCGCAGAAACAGTCGAGCATCGGCACGATACGAGGCAGCTGCGAAACTGGTTGTTGTCTGCGATGCACGCCTTGAACGAACGTGAACGGTTTATTGTTCGCGAACGCAAGCTGCGTGAACCCGCGCGGACCTTGGAAAGTCTGGGTCACGAACTGGGTCTTTCCAAGGAGCGGGTGCGCCAACTGGAAGCCGCGGCGTTTGTGAAAATGCGCAAGAACCTTGAAGCGCAATCCCGCGAGGTGCAACACTTCTTCGCATGAAACACATTGCGATTCTGGTTTGTACATTTCTGTCGATTGATTTTGGCCTTTCCGGCGCGGCTTGGGCCTCGGATCTAATACCCGAGGACGTATTGGACAAGATGCGCGAGGCGGACGTTGTGATCCTTGGGGAAACCCATGACAATCCGCGTCACCATCTTGTGCAGGAACAAGCGGTGCGGGAGATTTCCCCAGGCGCTGTGGTCTGGGAAATGTTGACAGAGGAAGGCGCACAGCGCCTGTCGCAGAAAGCGGTTTCCGACCCGGAAGAGCTTGCAAGGATCCTGCGTTGGGCAGAATTGGGTTGGCCGCCACTTAGCTTGTATTACCCGGTGTTTCAGGCAACGGACGCGCCGGTTTATGGCGCGATGGTACCGCGCGCCGCAGCCGAAGCCGCGATGGAGCGTGGCGCGGCAACTGCCCTTGGTGCTGATGCTGCCAGATTTGGGCTAACGGTTCCGCTTGCACCCGAAGATCAGGCTGCGCGCGAGGCGGATCAACTGGCCTCGCATTGCAACGCCATTCCCGAAGAAATGTTGCCACAACTTGTTGCCATTCAAAGGTTGAGAGACGCAGTTCTGGCCCGCGCGATCCTTCGCGCCGAAGATGAAACGGGTGGCCCTGTCGCAGTGATAACCGGCAATGGCCATGCCCGAACCGACTTGGGTATATCTACTTTCCTGTCCCGAATTCGCCCCGGTCTTAAGGTGTTTGTATTGGGACAGTCAGAAGACGGCGCGATCGATGGGGAGTTCGATGCGGTGATCGACAGTCCGGCGATCGAGCGCGAAGATCCCTGCAAGGCATTCGAAGTTCAGGACTAATGCCCGGACAATATACACTGGTGCAATCCTGTGACCTTGCATAAAGTCATGGCCTACAGGGACGTGGGAAAGGCTGAACATGCTGGCATCCAAACGTATTTTGCTGATCATCGGCGGTGGCATAGCAGCCTACAAATCGCTGGATTTGATCCGACGCTTGCGGGAACGTGGCGCTTTAGTCACCCCTGTTCTGACCCGTGCTGCTGAAGAGTTCGTAACCCCGCTTTCGGTGTCCGCGCTTGCGGGTGAAAAGGTCTATCGCGATCTTTTTGACCTGACGGACGAGGCAGAGATGGGTCATATTCAGTTGTCCCGAACCGCTGACCTGATCGTGGTTGCACCCGCGACGGCAGATCTGATGGGCAAGATGGTTGCGGGGCTTGCCAATGACCTTGCCTCGACCCTTTTGATGGCGACGGATACCCCAGTTTTATGTGCACCGGCCATGAACGTGCGGATGTGGGACCACCCGGCGACGTGCAGAAATCATGCCCAACTACTGGCTGACGGGGTTGGGTTCGTTGGCCCGAACGAGGGCGATATGGCCTGTGGGGAATTTGGCCCTGGTCGTATGTCGGAACCGCTGGAGATCGTTGCCGCGATCGAGAACGCGCTGGGCGGTGGACCGTTGCAGGGAAAACGGGCGCTTGTAACATCCGGCCCTACGCACGAACCGATAGACCCCGTTCGATATATCGCAAACCGGTCATCCGGGGCGCAAGGCGCTGCCGTTGCCCGTGCCTTGATGCAGCTTGGGGCCGAGGTGATTTTTGTAACCGGTCCTGCGGACGTCCCACCGCCGGA
>JBPCWT010000139.1:0-9240 GCA_051009255.1 Ruegeria sp.
TGCCATTTCGGGTTTGGAATGCGGGTTGCCTATGTGGCACGCGGCCCCAAATCGCTCGACTATCCGGCAGAGTACACCGTCGATCTGCCGACACTCGCCGCCTCGGTCGACTTTCTGGTTGTGGCTGTTCCCGGCGGTGCGGAAACGCGCCATCTGGTGAACGAACGGGTTCTGGCGGCGATGAAGCCCTCGGGCGTTCTGGTCAACATTGCACGCGGCGAAGTCGTTGACGAAAATGCGCTAGTGTCGGCCCTGAAAAGCGGACAGATCGCAGGTGCCGGTCTGGATGTTTACGAGTTCGAACCAAAAGTGCCTCAGGCGCTACGCGATCTGGAGAACGTGACACTTCTGCCGCATCTTGGCACGGCAACCGAAGAAGTTCGCACTGATATGGGGCATATGGCGTTGGACAATGTCGCCGCTTTTGTCGAAGGCCGCGCGCTGCCCAACCCGGTCTAGGGTTGCACTGCCTCGCGCCAGTGTTTGCGACAAAGCGAAATATAGGTCTCGTTCCCGCCAATCTGCACTTGTGCGCCTTCGGTGATAGGCTTGCCGCTTTCGTCTTGCCGGATCACCATTGTCGCCTTGCGTCCACATTCGCAAATGGTGCGCACCTCACGCATTTCATCGGCCAATGCCAGCAAAGCCGCAGACCCCGGAAACAGCTTGCCTTGAAAATCCACTCGTAACCCATACGCCAGCACAGGCACATGCAGGTCATCCACCGCCCGCGCCAGTTGCCAAACTTGATCTTCGGTCAAAAACTGAGCTTCGTCCACAAATGCGCAGGCCACCGATCCGTCAGATATCCGACGCTCGATCATCCCATATACGTCGTCCTCGGGCCGAAATGTATCTGCCTCGGCGGAAATGCCAATTCTTGAGGCAATACGCCCGGTTCCCGCACGCCCGTCGACCGCCGCCGTCATAAGATATGTATCCATGCCGCGTTCACGATAGTTGTGCGACGCCTGAAGCAAAACCGTCGATTTGCCAGCATTCATTGTCGAGTAGTTGAAGTAAAGCTTTGACATAAGCAGGGTCTATGACGCCCGAGCAAAACGAGCAAGTCATCATCTGTCAGAGGCCGACGACGACGCCGCCGTTGCAATCGCAGGGGCCGAGCGCATGCTCTTTGGGGATGGAAACCCCGCTTCTGCAACAGCGACGCCGTTGGCCATCTAGTGGCCATACTGGCGCAAGGCGAACAAAGTTGCCTTATCGTCACTCGCAACCGGCAGGAACTGCCGCCACTCACTCACTAAATCCCTCAGAATATCGGAGGGATAGCCAACGTATGACATTTGAATTATTAGTCTGGAATGGGAAAATTTCCTGCCCTTTCCCCGGCAATGTTTCCCGGTTCGAAAGCGCGCAGGTAACAAAGGTAATAAAATGGCAGATATCAGGGCCTATCTCAAAAAACACACCGAAGCCTTGGTTAAAGATGTCGGGATCGAAGCCGCCTGTGAAATCACGGGCAAATCCAAGGCGACTTTGGGCAGATATTACTCTGATAATGCCGAACATGTTGACCGGTTCATGCCGGTGGATGCCGTGGCAAAACTTGAAGGCGTATCCAGTTATCCGCACGTCACATCGGCGTTGGCAGATCTCAAGGGGATTACACTTTCTTACGAGACCCGAAACGACGATTCCCCGCGCACCGGAGGCGTAAACTCAGATGTCATCGCGTTAAGCCAGCGATTTGCGATGCTGATGACAGAGTATCAGGCCGCAATCGAGGATGGTATAATCACTGTCAACGAAGCCAAGCGCCTGCTTAGAGAAACCAGCATGCTGCAACAGGTTTTGATCGAGATGAAGCTGCATCTCGAAGAAGAAAGCGTTAGCTGAGGTAGCTCGGACTTTCTGAAGCAACGGGCGTGGATTGGCGCGTATTTTCTGGCCGGAGGTCCCGTTAATGAACAAGTCCGCGATTGTTACCGGAGGATGCCTGTGTGGCGCAGTACGCTATGCGATAAACAAACCGGTTTACGATCCTCATTATTGCCATTGTCGCACATGCCAGAAGGCAAGCGGAGCACCGGTTATTGCTGGCGTTTTCGTACTTCGAAAGGCGCTTGAATTTACAAATGGAGTACCAAAACTGTACCGGTCTTCATCTATAGTTGAACGCGGTTTTTGTGCGGATTGTGGAACTTACGTAATCTACAGCCCGCTAATACCCGAATGGTTAGACTGGGCGATTATTACGATTTCCAGTTTGGATCGCCCAAAAGATCATCCTCCGCAGCGCCACTATGGAACCGAAAGCAGAATTCCGTGGTTTGATATAGATGATGACTTACCGCACGAACGATATGAAGATGGTTTTCTTGAAGTTCTTGCCGACGAGAACCATGAGAACAGAGAAGCGATCTTAAATCGCTTTGGTACTCTGTAAACAATATTCACTGATGTCGTCTTACGATCACAGACCCCACGGAATAACCGGCGCCAAATGAACAAATCAGCCCCATATCCCCATCCTGAAAATCGTCGGAATGCTTGGAAAATGCGATGATCGACCCTGCGGATGACGTATTTGCGTAATCTTGCAGGATGTTGGGCTGCTCGCCCGGTTCCGGGTCCCTTCCCAGAACCTTTTTGCCGATGAAATCGTTCATGGCCTTGTTGGCCTGATGTAGCCACAGACGTTTCAGGTCTGCGCTGCTCATCCCTTCGGCATCCATATGGTCAGTTATGTGCTGGCTGACCATCGGCAGCACTTCCTTGAACACTTTTCTGCCGTTCTGCATGAACTGCATGTCCCGGCGATCTACTACGCCGTCTGGTCGTGAGCGGCGTAGAAACCCGTTGTTGTTGCGGATGTTGTTGGAAAACGCCGTGGCGCAACGCGTTGACAGGATCTCAAAATGCGGGCCTTTGGCGTCTTCGATCCGTTCAATCAGGGTGGCCGTTGCGACATCGCCGAAAATAAAGTGGCAGTCGCGGTCGCGCCATTCCAGATGGCCCGAACAAATCTCGGGGTTTACCACCAGCGCAGCGCGGACAGATCCTGAACGAATCATGTCTGCTGCTGCCTGAATACCAAACGTGGCGGATGAACAGGCCACATTCATGTCAAAGCCGAAGCCATCGATCCCCAAAGCATCCTGAATTTCGATTGCAATCGCGGGATAGGCGCGTTCGTGGTTCGATGCAGCGCAGATTACCAGCTCGACTTCGTCTGCTGTCCGGCCTGCTTGAGCCAGTGCTTTGCGGCAGGCTTCCAACGCCATTTCTGTCATGATGCCAGGTTCGTCATCGCTGCGCTGGCGTAATGTTGGATGCATGATGTCCGGGTTCAGCACCCCTGTCTTGTCCATTACATACCGGTTTTCAATCCCCGACGCCTTGAGGATGAAATCTTCGGACGAATGCTGCATTGGTTCAGCGCGGCCCGCCGCAATCGCGTCGGCATTTTCCGCATTCACCTTGTCGGCATATGCATTGAACGCGGTGACAAGTTCTGCATTCGTAATGACGTTCTCGGGCGTAAAGACACCGGTTCCGGTAATGGCGGGCGTGTACATGTCAGGTCCTGAATGTTTCGATCCGCCCAAAATGAAGGCACCGACTGATTGGATCAAGAGCAGTTGACCTAAGGGAATACAGTATCGCCAATCATTATGCATTTCGTATCTTGAATAGTTCAGTTTTTGAAGTATACGCCCGGTCAAACACTTCAGGGGCAAGAACATGGCCGAGGACGATCCAGACAATACTGATAAGCTCAGTCCGGAAATTCATGCCATGATGGGTGTCTATGCTCTCTACTGGAAGCTGCAGGAGAGCATCGATTTGATCGCTACCGATCTTAGCCATCAGGAATGTCACATGCTGATCAAGCTGGAAGTCCCTAAACGTATGGGGGTGCTTGCCAGCGATATGCTGTCGGTCCCTTCCACCATTACTGCAACCGCCGACTCGTTAGAATCGGGTGGCTATTTGACCCGTCAAAACGATCCCGACGACCGGCGCGCCTTGCTTCTGGTCCTGACCGACAAAGGCGAAGAAGCGCGCAAGATGATCCAGGCCGAGGCAGGAGAGCTGTTCCGCCGCGCATCCGGATTAAACTGCGAAGAAACCGAACAATTCGCGCGTCTGGCGCGGAAAATCAGAAAAACCATACTTGAAACAGGCATCCCCGAGGGACTCAACAAATGAAAATCCTGTCTGTGCTGAGCATCGCTCTGTTCACTCTGTCGACATCGCTCGCCGCGCAAGAAGCACCCAAACCCGTGAAACTAATGTTGTTGCAAGAAACCTCTCCGGGGATTTCGCGTCAGTTCTTTGGCCGTGTTGCCGCGCGTCAAACCGTCGATCTGGCCTTTCAGGTCGCGGGTCAGATCACGGAAATGCCCGTAACCGAAGGCTTCACCATCGCCAAGGGCGGATTGATTGCAAGGCTGGATCAGGAACCTTTCGAATTACAGCTTGATCGGACCCGTTTGCAAAAAGATCAGGCGGACCGCACCGTCGCCAGACTCTCGCGTTTACGCGGAACCACCGCCAGTCAGGTGGCCGTCGATGATGCAGAAACCAACGCTCAGTTGGCCGCAATTGCCGTCCGTGATGCGGAATACGCGCTGGAACACGCAACCCTGACAGCACCATTTGACGCGCTGATCTCGCGCCGGACGGTCGAGGCCTTTACCACTGTCTCTGCCGGCACTCCTATCGTTCGTATCCACGACATGTCCGAAGTGCGCATCGAGGTGGACGTCCCCGAGATTCTGTTCCAACGCGCCGGTGATCAGGACGATGTCGAAATAACGGCCAAATTCCCTGTCAGCGATCAGGTCTTCCCGCTGGAAATCCGTGAATTTGACGCTGAAACCTCCAGCGTTGGGCAGACTTTTCGTATCGCATTCGGCCTGACCCCGCCCGAGGGGTTGCAAATCCTTCCCGGCTCGTCCGTGACCGTGAACGTGCAGGTGCAGGATAACCTTACCGGCATCATAGTTCCCGCCACGGCCATCGTTGCCGACCCGCAAGGCAATCTGGGCATTATGGTATTCGCTCCTGTCGGTGCAGACGAAGGAACCGTTCGCCGGGTCGCAGCGGAGATCGAGCCAACCCAAACCGGCGAAGTTCGCGTTCTGTCTGGCCTGTCAAACGGTGAAGAAATCGTCGTGGCAGGGGGTTCAGTGCTGGCCGATGGTCAGGCCGTTCGCCGATTTTCTGGCTTTGCGAACTGAAGGACCGACAGATGAACATCGCACGCTCATCCATCGATCGGCCATTGTACACTTGGCTTATCATCGTAATTGCCCTGTTCGGCGGGGTCTGGGGATTTAACTCGCTGGGGCGGTTGGAAGATCCAGCATTTACCATCAAGCAGGCTGTTATCGCTACGCAATATCCCGGTGCCACGGCAGAACAGGTCGCGCTTGAGGTGTCAGAACCGCTTGAATCTGCCATTCAGCAGATGGGAGAGATTGACACGATCACCTCGGTCAACCAGCCGGGTCAATCGCTGATCGAAGTCGAGATCAAGTCGACATATGACGGCTCGGAATTGCCTGACATATGGACGCGCCTGCGCGCCAAGGTCCGAGACGCCGCACGGGGGCTGCCCTCTGGCGTAAGCCAACCCTATGTGAACGACGGGTTCGGCGATGTGTTTGGCCTTTTCTACGCCGTTACCGCCGATGGATTTTCAGATGCCGAAAAGCACGAACTGGCAACATTCCTGCGCCGCGAGTTGCTAACCGTCGATGGTGTAGCAGATGTCGAGGTTCAGGGGCTTCCGCAAGAGGCGATTTTCATCGAGCCTGATCTGGCGATCTCGGTGAACCAGAACGTTCCATTGCAGGCTATGAACAGCGCCATTGCCAATGCAAATTCTGTCAACGCATCCGGGTCGGTGCGCACGGAAAATGACCGTACAACCATCCTGACGGCTGAAGGGTCAGACAGTGTTTCCGCAATCGCGGGGCTGTCTGTTGGCTCACAAGGGCATGTCATCAACCTTTTTGACATGTCCGACGTGTATCGGGGCCGACAAAGCGACCCTGATATTATGATCAACTACAACGGGACCGAGGCGTTTACACTGGGCATCGCAGGCCTTGCCACCGAAAACATTGTCGAGGTCGGCAAACGCGCAGACGCCAAATTGGCGGAACTGGATGTCGATATCCCCTTTGGCGTCGAGATTCTGCCCATCTATCAACAGCACGTCGTGGTCGAGCAGGCATCGAACGATTTTCTTGTTAACCTTGCGATGTCCGTGTCCATCGTGGTTGCCGTTCTCGGCATCTTCATGGGGTGGCGCGCCGCAGTGGTGGTTGGGTCCACGTTGTTGCTAACCGTGGTTGGCACATTGCTTTTCATGGCTTTGTTCTCGATCTAGATGGAGCGGATTTCGCTGGGTGCCCTGATCATCGCGATGGGCATGTTGGTGGATAACGCCATCGTGGTCGCCGAAGGGATGCAGATGTCCATGCTGCGCGGCAAAGGCTCGCGCGATGCCGCGGACGAAGCCGCATCCAAAACGCAAATTCCGCTGCTGGGCGCGACTGTCATCGGCATCATGGCCTTTGCCGGGATTGGGCTCAGCCCGGATGCGACGGGCGAGTTCCTGTTTTCGCTGTTTGCAGTGATAGGCATTTCACTGTTGCTGAGTTGGGTGCTGGCAATCACCGTCACGCCGCTGCTTGGGCATTACTTTTTTAAGCAAGGAAAAGAGGGCGAGATTGATGCCTATGCGGGCATTCTATTCCGAGTTTACGGTGCAATTCTTCGAAGGGCGCTGCGGTTCCGCTGGTTCGTGATTGCCGGTTTGATCGGCATTACCGTTGTCTGTTTCGCCGGGTTCGGCCTGATGAAACAGCAGTTCTTTCCCAATTCGAATACGCCACTGTTCTTTGTTCACTACAAACTGCCGCAAGGAACACCCATTTCGCGCACGGCTCAGGATATGTCCGTTTTCGAAAACTGGCTGGCCGAACGCGATGATGTAGTTTCAGTCACCAGTTTCATAGGGCAGGGGGCAACACGCTTCATGCTGACCTATGCGGCAGAAAAGCCGAACCCCAGCTATGGGCACATGGTCATCCGCACAGAAACCATCGACGACATTCCTGCCTTGCAGGCAGATCTTGAGGAATTTGGTACTGCCCAGTTCCCCGAAGGAGAGTTCCGCACCAAACGGTTGATCTTTGGCCCTGGTGGCGGCGACCCTATTCAAGTGCGTTTTTCCGGCAGCGATCCCGTCGTGTTGCGCCAACTGGCGGACGAGGCGGTCCTTCGGATGAGCACAGCGTCGGACAACGCTTTGCATGTTCACCATGATTGGCGAGAGCAGGAACTTGCCGTGCAGCCGATCTATGCCACGGAACGCGCCCAGACCGCAGGTATTTCCCGCGAAGACATCGCGGCGACGCTGCAGTTTTCGACCGACGGGATAACAGGCGGTGTGTTCCGTGAACGGGATCGGCTGATCCCGATCATTCTGCGCCGACCGGAGGACGGAGATTACTCGATTGTCGACCAGGTCGTGTATTCGGACCAGTCTCAGAAGTTTTTACCAATTGAGCAAATGGTCGATGGATTTTCGTACGAACCAACCAATACTCTGGTTCATCGCCGGGATCGGGTGCTGACAATCACCATCGGCGCGGATATCCCCGCAGACTTGACCGCCGCACAAGTCCACGCCGAAGTGCGTCAATCCATTGAGGAAATGGATCTGCCGCTTGGCTATACAATGGAGTGGGGGGGCGAGTTTGAGAACTCGCGCGAAGCACAGGAAAGCCTGGGCAAGCAACTGCCGCTGAGCCTGTTGATTATGGTTTTAATTTCCGTGTTGCTTTTCAATGCAATACGTCAGCCTGTCATCATTTGGCTATTGGTGCCGATGTCAGTGAATGGCGTGGTGATTGGTTTGTTGGGTACAGGATTACCCTTTACCTTTACGGCGCTTTTGGGTCTGCTCAGCCTCTCTGGAATGCTGATCAAAAACGGCATTGTCCTGGTCGAAGAAATCGATCTTGTCCGTGCTACCGGCAAACCCCTGCGCGAAGCCATCATCGAAGCCACCGTCTCACGCCTTCGGCCCGTAATGCTGGCTGCGATCACCACGATCCTTGGGATGGCGCCTCTGCTGACGGACGCCTTTTTTGTTTCTATGGCAGTGACCATAATGGGCGGCCTGGCATTTGCCACAATACTTACGATGGTCGCAGCACCAGTGTTCTATCTGGTGTTCTTCGCTCCGGATGAAAAGAGAGAGCTGGCAAAGCAATCTACTGCTTAACTTCATGATTTAAAATAAGGAAAGCCCCGGATATGTTCCGGGGCTTTTCTTTGCGACAGGTCGCCTGGCAGCTTTTTATCCCTGTAGCGACTTGACCTCGACATCCCCTTCGGCCTGCGCCTTGATCGCCCGAGCGCCCGCATTGCTGCCCGCAGCAGTGGTGAAATAGGGTATCTTGTCATACAGCGCGATTGAACGGATTGTCTTGCTGTCCTCGACCGCTTGCGCGCCTTCGGTGGTGTTCATCACCAGCTGTACCTGACCATCTTTCAGCATGTCGGCAACGTCCGGGCGACCTTCGTACACCTTGTTGACGATGTCACACTGCACGTTGTTTTCTGACAACCAACCCTGCGTACCGCGCGTAGCAACCAGCGTGAACCCTTGTTCAGCAAGTACATTTGCTGCCTCCAACATGGTGGGGCCCTTGTCCGCGTCCTTGATCGAGATAAAAGCTCGACCCGAGGAGGGCAGTATCACGCCAGCCCCCATCTGAGCCTTAAGGAACGCGCGGGGGAAGTCACGGTCCCAGCCCATGACTTCGCCGGTCGAACGCATTTCCGGGCCGAGGATTGTATCGACGCCGGGGAAACGGGCAAATGGCATCACTGCCTCTTTGACCGAGAACCACGGCATGTCCGGATCAGCCAGAGTCATCTGATCGGCAATCTTTGTATCCTGCCCTTCCGTGTAGGGCGGACGGTGCGGAAAGTTCGACAATGGCTCACCGGCCATCACCCGCGCAGCAATCGACGCAATCGCCGAATCCGTTGCCTTGGCCACAAAAGGCACGGTTCGCGAGGCGCGGGGGTTCACCTCGATCAGGTAGATTTCATTATCCTTAATGGCGAACTGAACATTCATCAAACCAACAACATTCAGCGCCTTGGCCAGTTTGAACGCCTGATCCTTGATCTGGCCGATAATTTCCTTGGACAGTGAATAAGGGGGCAGTGAACACGCCGAGTCAC
>JBPCWT010000140.1:0-2714 GCA_051009255.1 Ruegeria sp.
GTGAACTTCGGGATGGAACTGAACCGCATAAAAATGACGGTTTGTGTCGGCTGTAATGGCAAAGGGCGCGTTGGGTGAGGTTCCGAAAACCTCAAAACCCGGCGCTATTTCACTGACATGATCGCCGTGGCTGATCCAGACTTGCTCGTCACCATCCGAAAACCACCCGTCCAGTACATCTAGCTTTCCCTTTGGCGTTACATATGCTCGCCCAAATTCCGCTGTTCCATGACCGCTTCCAACCTTGCCGCCCAATTGGTGCATCATCATTTGTTGGCCGTAACAGATGCCCAATATCGGAACGCCCAGATCAAATATCTCTTGCGGTACCCTAGGTGAACCTTCGCGCGTGACGCTATCTGGTCCACCCGAAAAAATCACTGCTTTGGGGGTAAGATCGCGCACAAAGTCCACCGTGATTTTTTGATACGGATGAATTTCACAATAGACGTTCAACTCGCGCAGGCGGCGGGCGATCAACTGCGTGACCTGGCTGCCAAAGTCGATGATCAAAAGGCGGTCGTGGGATGTCTGGGTCATGAGTGGCTATTAGGTCGCAAGGCTTGCATGTGCAAGCGCAATGAGATCGATTGAGGCATCAGAACGCCCGTTGTACCAGCGAAAGTGGACCTGTTGACCATGATCAACATCAGACCCGCCCAAAAAACAGACCTTGCCGCGATAACCCAGTGTGTTGCCTCAGCTTACGCCGACGCCCGCCAAAGCATCCCGGATTTGCCCGACGTAACCTCGGGGCTGGCGCAGGATATCGATCAGTATCAAGTTTTTGTGGCCGAAAAAGAAGGGGCCGTGGTTGGCGTAGTTGTCTTTGGCAGCGACAATGACAAGTTCATGATCTTCAATTTGGCAGTACAGAATCAAATGCAAGGGCAGGGTGTTGCAAGTCGCCTGATGGCTTGCGCCGAAAACCAAGCGCGTGAAGAAAGCTGTAAGCGGATGGAACTGCGTACACACAAGCTCATGCATGGAACGAGGGCCATGTACGCCCATATGGGATGGGTCGAAACCGAAGTCACAGAAAACAAGGTGTCGATGCAGAAGGATTTGGATTAACTGCGTTAACCCATAGAGGCAGATTTAGCCGTCCCGCGGCTGGTCGAGCGGTATACGTCCGCACGGTAGCTCCATATCGCAATGATAGACCAAGATACGATATAAACGACACCAACTAGTATCAACATTTCTCCGGGTATGGGGCCAACGTCCGCCCTCTGAATGACCTCGGGCAAACTGTTTGCGGGCACCGGATGAACGAGTAGCTTAATCACAAAAGCAAGGCTTTGAATCAGTAGTATCCACAGATAGTTGCGTCGAATCCTGCGGCCAATGGCGACCATAAGGCTGACATGATACCGAGGGCGCAGATAGTCTTGGGCAAGGGTTTTCTGCCAGTTCTCTTCCATATGAAGATCACCGTCATACAGAAGTGGCGCGTAAAAATGTGTTTCAAGCCACCGGCACCGGGCGCGCCAGACATTGAAGTAGCGATATCGACGTGCCTCGAGCATCAAGAACAGAATGATCAAAATTCCAACTAGCACCAGCGGCAAGGGTGATGCGTCAGGAGAGGCGAACGAGATTGACAGCGCCACCCCCAGCGTCACGACCGCCCAGTTGGTGGTGGTATCCAGCCGAGTGCGCCAGATCGTGCTACGATAAACTTCGCCGCGGTAAAGGTGCGCGACAGCACCGATTTCGGCAGAGTTCAGTGATTTCCGTTCGAATTCTGATTTTTCACTTTGGGGTTCCATAGTTCCATAATGGCGGTCCTAGCCCTTACGTAAAAACCTAAAGTACTATTCGATCATGTCGCTTTTTCACCTATAGCGCCGCAATCTACATCCGGCAGTGCACAAGGTTCCTGTAACAAGTTCCGCAACGCGAACCATAACACGGGACACTCTCATGGCCGAGGCAAACACCCGGCGCAGGGCACGAGGCGGCGGTGGTGCCGCCCGCCGGGCCGAGCGCACAGCAGTCCGTATCGAGACCGCAAAATACATCGAACGCAACATCCCCAACTTCGAAGTTCTCAACGAAGAGGCGCTGGAAATCATCGAGACCAACGCCGACACGGTGTTGGAAGAGATTGGTGTCAACTTCATTGACAATCCCGCCGCTCTTGAGCGGTGGCGCAATGCTGGCGCCGACATAGACGGTGAACGGGTGCGAATTCCGCGCGGATTGGCGCGAGAATTGATTAAAATGGCACCCAACCAGTTCACTCAGCACGCTCGGAATCCGGAAAAATCCGTTGTGATTGGCGGTCGCAACCTGGTGCTTGCACCCGTTTACGGCCCTCCATTCGTTCGTGATGCACAGGGTGGCCGACGCTATGCGACGATGGACGATTTCAACAAGTTCGTGAAACTTGCCTATATGTCAAAGTGGCTTCACCACTCTGGCGGGACTGTTTGCGAACCAACCGATATACCTGTGAACAAGCGACATCTGGATATGCTGATGGCGCACATGACGCTGTCGGACAAACCATTTATGGGCTCGGTAACTGATCCCACGCGGGCACAGGATTCCGTTGAAATGTGCGAGATCCTGTTCGGCAAACAGTTCGTGCAGGAAAACACGGTGATGACTTCGCTCACCAACATCAACTCGCCGATGACTTTCGACGATGTGATGATGGGTTCGTTAGAAGTTTACGCACAAAACAATCAGGCCTGCATCATTTCGCC
>JBPCWT010000141.1:0-11934 GCA_051009255.1 Ruegeria sp.
GCCGATTCCGTAAGCGGCGGCGTTCCCCTTTCAAGCGATGCCAGCGTTCTGGGACTGACCTATCTTTATGGCAAAAGCTATTCCGACGGTCGCGCGCTAGAGGCCGGTTTGACCCTTTCGTTTGGTGACAACGATAACGAAACAACGGCGGCGAATTTTGACGACGGGGATGAATCGTTCTGGCATCTGCGCGGTGGTATCGGATATGAAAGCCCGCTTACCGGTTTAGCCCCCAACAGCGCATGGCGAACAGAGATTTGGGGTCAGTACACAACAGACCGGCTTCCCTCGGTCGAAGAATACTTTCTCGGTGATCGATATGCACTGCGCGGGTATCGATTTGACGAAGTCGACGGAGATTCCGGAATTTCGGCGCTCTTCGAGGTTTCCCATTCCTATTTCCCGTCTTCCAAAAGTGTAAATCGCCTGACGCCGTTTGCGTTTCTGGACGTGGGATACATTTCGAACAACGATCCGGCCAGCTTCGAGGTTGACAGTGCCACGTTGGCTTCGACGGGGATCGGTCTTGATGTCGAATTCAAACGAAACTTTTTTCTGTCAGGTTACATCGGCGTACCACTCAAGGACGGTCCGCTGACCGACGCAGGTGATCCCGGCGCCTACCTGGCGTTGACGACCAGTTGGTGAGGAAGTCATGAAACTGAACACCATAGCATTGATAACTGCCGCTTGCCTGATTGCAGAATTCGCACCAAACCGGGCAACAGCCGGAGGCAACCATTATGGCTGGTGCCGCGGTGTCGGCAATCCTCACCAATCCAGCCAGGGCTGCGGCCAAACCGGTGGTCAGGGAACCGGTAATCAGGTAACAGGACCAACCCAGCCGACAGCAAATCAGTTGCCGCCCAAGGGAACCCAAAAGACACCTACGTCTGTGGCGGTTCCGGTTCTGGCTCCCGGCGCAATTCCCACAGCGGTTCCGGGGCAAGTGCCAATCGCCACCCCGATAGCGGTCCCCGGTCAGGTCCCGCCACTGGTTATCAGCCCTCAGCTGACACCGCCGCAGGTACCGACACCAACCCCGAACCAGGTTCCGACAGCGGTCCCCGGTCAGGTTCCGCAGTTGCAACCTCAGGTGACCAGCCCACAGCTAACACCGCCACAGGTACCTACCCCAACACCCAACCAAATCCCCGTTGCAGTCCCCGGTCAGGTTCCCCAATTGCAGCCGCAGCTGACGCCGCAGCAGGTACCGACGCCAACACCGAACCAAGTCCCCGTCGCTGTTCCGGGGCAGGTCCCGTCATTGGCCTCCCGACCCACGGCCACCCATGTCGCCGTTCCCGGGCAACCAAAACCACAGGGCGTTGTAACTATTATGCGGCCCAAGCCTAGGCCGCTCAAAGGAACCGTATCGCAGACCGGCACGAAACAGGTATCACATCACCAGACTCACCAGACCAATGCCAAAAAACATGATCATGTCGCGGCCACGCCCGGTCGGCACGATGCCCATGACTTGCCCAGATTCCGCAGCGCGGATGCCAATGAAGAGTGGGAATGCGTTGCCAGTGGTTTCGGACAGCGCAAATATGATGCCGGGCGCGGCATATTGCTGAACAGCGGCGCACTCCGCCATCTTGGTAATGTCGACGCCATGGCAAGGGACGTACCGGCTCGACATCCAAAACATTCCGGCTGTATTATTTCGGTCAAAAGAAAGCGAAAATAGCGCCTTGGCAGCGGCGCCTCCAAAGGCTTTTTCTTTCGGGTTACGGTCAGGTTTTACCACCCGGATTGTCCGAAAACGCCGCCTTGGTGCCGCCATTTCACAAATCACAGCACCGATAATTTCCGGTCCGGCGCCAGAATCCACTTGCTATGCCGGGGCAGTAGTCTATCCGGTCACTAACAAAATAATACACATGGCAGGCGCATGACCCAACCCTCCCCCGCAGACAGGGGTAAAACCGAAGCAACCATCGCCCGGGACTGGGTGTCGACACTTGCAAAATACCGCGAACCAAATCAGTTGCGCAGCGCATTCGAACTTGGCGTCAGCCTGATCCCCTTTCTTTTGCTGTGGGTGTTGGCATGGATGTCGTTGTCCGTCAGCTATTGGCTGGCACTTGCCATCTCGATGTTCAATGCCGCCTTCCTGCTGCGCCTGTTCGCCATTCAGCATGACTGCGGTCATGGTGCGTTTTTCAAAAACAGATCGGTCAGCGACTGGGTGGGGCGGGTGATCGGGGTGATTACCCTGACGCCCTATGATGTCTGGCGCCGTACCCATTCCACGCATCACAATACCTCGGGCAATCTGGACAAAAGAGGGATGGGCGACGTCCACACCCTGACAGTGGCGGAATATCGTGCACTGACGCCGATGAATCGCCTTCTGTATCGGCTGTACCGTCACCCGATCACCTTGTTTGGCCTTGGGCCCAGCTACCTGTTCTTTTTACAGAATCGCCTTCCACTTGGGCTGACAGGCAGCTTCCGGTTCTGGGTCAGCGCAATGGGCACCAATATTGCCATTTTCGCCGTCCTGCTTACGATCTACTACTTTGGCGGCCTGATGCCGGTGCTGCTGATTTTTCTGCCATCAACCCTGATTGCCGCGACGGCAGGGGTGTGGCTGTTTTATGTGCAGCATCAGTTTGAAAACACCCATTGGGACGCCGACGAGAACTGGCAACTGCACGAGGCCGCGCTTCACGGAAGCTCGTATTACCAACTGCCCTCTGTGCTGCAATGGTTCAGCGCCAACATCGGCATCCACCACGTCCACCACCTGTACAGCCGCATCCCGTTCTACCGCCTGACAGAGGTGCTCCGCGATCATTCTGATCTTGCAAACAGCAACCAGATGACGATCCGGCAAAGCCTGGCCAGCAGCAGGCTGCACCTGTGGGACGAAAAGAACAAAAGGCTGTTGTCCTTTTCCGAGGCCCAAACCCTCTACGGCTGATCCCGATCAATCCGCGCATCCCATTGCGGGTGCCGGGTGTTTTTGGGGCCGGGGTGCTGATCTGATTGCCACGCCAGGCGGTCGCACGGGCTTTGCAGTTGAATGGTGGCTCAGCGCCCAAAGCAGATATAGCCGTGAATCGGTTCAATAGTTGCATTTTCATCGTCCCGCAGATTCCTCGACGCGCCAACGCTTCTTGGGCTAGGCTGGCCTGAGGGAGGCCACCGCGATGGGGCAAGAGCATCAAGAACGCAAACTGACGACGATCCTCTCGGCAGACGTCGTAGGCTACTCCAGTCTCATGCGGCAGGATGAGAGCGGCACATTAAATGCTCTGAAGGCACTCCGAAGCACCGAAATCGACCCCCGGATCGAATTTCACCATGGCCGGATCGTCAAACTCATGGGCGATGGAACCCTTATTGAATTTGCCAGCGTGGTTGATGCCGTCAGTTTTGCCGTTGACGTCCAGCACGCCGTTACGGCGGCGCAAAACGAGCCCCGCCAAGAGAACCGGATTCTGTTTCGCATTGGCATCAATGTTGGCGATGTCATCGTGGACGGCGATGACATCTACGGCGACGGGGTGAACGTCGCTTCCCGGATCGAAGGGTTGGCAGATCCCGGCGGAATCTGCCTGTCCCGTAGCGCCTTTGATCAGGTGAGCGACAAGCTCGATCTCACCATTCAGCCTATGGGGCCACAGACGCTCAAAAACATCCCTGCACCGGTAGAGGTCTACCGGATCGAGTTGGATGAGTGCTCGCAGGCGCTTGCAACGGACACACCGTCACTTGCCACAGAACCGCAGGCCGATCCGCCAAGCGGCATGTTCTTGCGTTGGACCATGGCCGCAGGCCTCGCCGTTCTGGCTCTGGTGGCGGCGTCTTATTATTTTCGACCGGATTCTGTTCAACCGCCGGTGATCGCGGTCCTGCCTTTTGAGGACATCAGCCCCGAGCAACACAAGGGCTATCTCAGTGATGCCCTCAGCGGGAACATCATCACCTCTTTGGCGCGCTTTCCGCAGATGACCGTGATATCGCGGCGTTCCAGTTTCAAGTTCCGCGACAGCGATCTTGGCACCTCCGAAATTGCCCAACAACTCGGGGCGGATTTCATTCTGGAAGGAACTCAGAGATATGACGGTGAACGGCTGCGAATTGCCGCCCAGTTAATTGATGGCGAAACCGAAGGCCATATCTGGGTCGATGACATTGATGTACCGTTGGAAGAACTGCTGAAAACAAACAACTTGATCAGTCTGAAAGTCGCCGATGCCGTGGGCGCCAAAGTTGTCGATACAGCCGAGGCACAGATGACCGAAGGCGACGTCAACGCATTGTTGATCGCCAATGCCGCGCAAAGCCGGATAATGCGGAGTTTCACTCAAGAGAACCTGCTGAAGAATATCCAAGAGCAGGAGCAATCCCTAAAAGATTACCCCGAGTCCGCGTGGGGTCATCTTGGTCAGGCTTTGTCGCTTCGCATCGGGCTGCGTTATGGCTGGATAGAAGGCGATGAAGAAGAGATTCGAACTCGTATGTACGACCTCGCCCGCCGGGGCGTGGAACTCGACCCAAACAACTTCATGGCCTATCACGCATTGGGGCGGACTCTGATGATGAACCGTGATGTCGAAGCGGCTGCCGGTGCTTTTCGCCGCGCTGTCGAATTGAACCCGTCGTCCTTCTTTGCGCGTAATGCGCTGGCCCAGGCGTTGGGCTTTGTCGGAGAAACGGACGAGGCCCTATCTGTCCTCGCCGAGGTAGAGCGTGTCGACCCGCTATACGGGCATGACGTGCAATGGGAAAAGGCTAGAATCCAGTGGCAAATCGGCGAGTGCGACAAGGCTCTGGATACATTTCAATCGGCGCCGTCAATGCCTGTTGCCGCCAACAAGACACTGGCGGCTATCCACCATTGCCTTGGCAACCAAGACAAGGCCACACAGGCGATGGCGGAATACACTAACGAAAACCCAAATTGGACCGTGTCCCGAGAGCGGGATGTTAACACCGGAATGTGGACAGCCGCGGGAGCGCTTGATCGCTGGTTAGAAGCTATGGAGGCAACGGGTATGCCGTTGTGACACGTAAGGTGCCCCACACACCCGTCTTACACCATCAAGAAACGGCACTCCCGACGCATTTTAAACATCCCGCCGTTACCGCCCCAAACTCAATCCCGCGCTTCCAGCAAGTCCCAGGTTTCTCCTCCGAACCCTCCGTTGAACAAATACTTGTGCCGCGAGACCAGCGAGTTATTTGCAGTGACGGACATCAGACCGTCCCCTTTGAATTCACCAAAAGAAAAGATGAAATATAACTGACCTGTGTCCGTTATATGCCCGACGCCGTCTGCCCGCTGCTGAGTTTCGTCGTCGGACATTATCGTCCATTGCAGCCGCACATTTTGGCTCAGACCTTCTTCGGCCTGGATCGAAACAATTCCATTGTAACAACATTGCTCTTCAACGAAGTCCTGATGGTATTCATCATAGAAGCCGTCAAAGTAGCCCTCCAAATAGTAGGTCCCGACAATGCTGCTGGCATTCTCGATGGGCTGGAGCCCGGGTAGCGCATCGGACTCCGCTGTCGAATTGGGCACGCAATCCCGGTTCTCGACAGATCCATCCGGCATCGTGGTGTTGCACAGCTCAGCATTGCCAAGCACCTTGTACGCTTCTTCAATGTTTTTTTCTTGGGCCTGTTCGTGCTCGTCCGCATAAGCCGGATCATCTGCGAAAATGAAGGCCTCTTCGATGAAACTGGCGTTGCTTAAATCCGCATCGATCAGGATGGCGCCATCAAAGTTTGTGTTCAACAGAAATGTATAATCCAGCAACGCACCCTGAAGATCAGCACCTTCCATATTTGCATTGTCGACGTATGCACCGTTGAAATCGGCGCCTCGCAGATAGGCCTCTGAAAAATTGGAATCGCGCAGATCCGCCACCCAAAAATTTGCGCCTTCCAAGGATGATCCCTGAAAGATTGTTCCACGCAGATCTGCGGCTTCCAGATTTGCCTCTCTTAAGAATGAGCAACGTAACGTTGCTCCGGTTAAACCGGCCCCCCGCAATTCGGCGTTGACCAGATAGGCACCTGTAAGATCGGCATCTACAAGATTGGCAGAGCTTAGATCAGCGCCGCGCAGGTCTGCGTTGACCAGCACGGCAACGGTGAGATTGGCATTTCGCAGGTCTGCCTCTCTCATATCGGCATCCGCCAGTTCCACCGCCTCCAGATTGGCATTGGCCAGGGATATCTCTCTCAGATTCGCGTCTGCCAGCGACAGGACCGCGCGGTTTTGAACCCCCGTCGCCGAATGATCGTCACAGCTTGCGTTTTCCATGTCGGGGGCGCTACTTGATATCCGATCATGAACGATAAGATTTGCGTCTTTCAGGAACTGAACAACCAGCCCCTGCCGATGGTTGTTCAACTCTCGCAATACGGTTTGCGTTTTTGTAAGCGCGATTGTTTGAACAGCCTGACTGACCGTTTCTTCCCCCAGTGATTGCTCTAATTGCAGCGTGCTGATGGCATCAAAATACGACTGCAGCGAAATGGCCTGCACCCGATTTTCATCCCGCTCGCGCTGCAGCTCTGTTTCCCGTCGTTGAAGCTCGTTCTGCCGCTCGGTTTCTTTCCGTTGATACTCATTCTGCAGTTTAGTTTGCTGCAACTCCGCTTGGGTTTGCCGCTGAACCGCAAGGTCGTTAAAGATAAACCCTCCAACCGTCAGGATGAATGGCAGGATAAGCAGGTTCAACGCATCCCACAAAGTTCTGCCCTGGAAACCGGACCAATCGCGCCGGATATGCGACCCGCAAACCGTGCATTTTTTGGCCTTTACATCAGTCAGTTCACCGCAACTTGGGCACTTTGCTGTTTTCGTCTCATGAGATTCAATGCCTGTACCCATTTATCATTCCATCTCTTTTACAAACAAAACTATGCAGTCAACTGTTCCTGAAATCCCCGAAACCCTAGGTCTGAATCCGCGATCGGATATGCAATCATAGGTTTTCCAACAAAATATTCAAACAATGTTATGGGTGACAAAACAGGGCACCCGCCCGCATCCAATCATGCGTAAAATTGAATACAGTCTTGAAAACTCCAACAGACCTAACGCAAGGTTCCGGTGGAGTTTCAATTCACCCTAGAAACAGCGGGGTTGGACGTGCGTCTGATTAAGTTTCTTATCGCGGTTGCCGCGATATTTGTGGTTTGCATATTCGTATTAAGAATGATGTTCCCCCTGCCGGAATCCAATTTTTCGGAACCGACCACCAGAAAGCCACCTGACTCAACAGGGCCATTAGGCAGCACCATTCAGGCTGCCATGACCCGCAACCCCGGATTGGATGGCGTGCGACCTCTGGGAAACGGGCGCGCCGCGTTTGCCGCCCGCGCGATCCTCGCCAAAGAGGCCGTATCGTCCATAGACGCGCAATATTACATCTGGCAGGACGACGTCACGGGGCTGATGCTGCTTGACGAACTCCGCTCCGCCGCGGAACGGGGGGTGCGCGTCAGGCTGCTGGTGGATGACAACGGCATATCCGGTCTGGACGCGTTGCTGGCCGAACTGGATGCGCTGCCAACCGCCAGCGTGCGCATTTTCAATCCCTTCACCCTGCGAAGCCCCAAGTTGTTGTCATACGTTTTTGACTTTAGCCGGCTGAACCGGCGCATGCACAACAAATCCATGACCTTTGATGGCGTCGCGACAATCGTCGGAGGCCGCAACATCGGTGACATCTATTTCGACTATGGCGCTGGCACTCATTACCTGGACGTCGATACAGTTGCGATCGGCCCCATCGTCCAAGAGGTATCGGCATCTTTCGATGACTACTGGAACAGCGGCTCTGCCTATGACGCGGCGCTGGTTCTGGCACCTTCGGATCAGGAAAGAATCCGCTTTCTGGCCGAAGCGGCACGACAGTCCGCCGCAGGTGCCGGCTATCAGGAAGCAATTCGGGAAAACGCGCTGGCCACGGGGATTGCCGCGCGGGATCTGAAATTTGAATGGAACGAGGTCACGCTGTTTGTCGACGACCCGTCCAAGGGGCTTGGACAGGTTGCTGCGCAAGACCTGATGATTGAACGGCTAATCGAAATTGCCGGACAATCCCAAACCTCGCTGGATCTGGTTTCGGCCTATTTCATTCCGGGCGAACGGGGCGCAGAGTTGTTGCAGACTCTGGCGCGGTCGGGTGTGAAGGTGCGCGTCCTGACAAATTCGCTGGATGCCACGGATGTCATGCCTGTTCACGCGGCCTATATGGGCTATCGCGAAGGGTTGTTGCAAAGCGGCGTTGAACTGTTGGAACTACGCTCGCTTCGCGAAGAGCACCGCGAACGCAGCCTGCCCGAAATTCTTGCAGGGTCGGCATCGGGACTGCATGCCAAGGTCTTTGGGTTTGACGGAAAGCGGGTTTTTATCGGCTCCTACAACCTTGACCCCAGATCGGCGCGCCTCAATACCGAAATGGGTTTATTGATCGAAAGCCCCACCATCGCGGCAACGCTCGCTTCTCGCTTGGTGCAACCAGAGTTCTCGTACCGCGTGGAAATTTCGGACGATGGCAACCTCACATGGATTGCGGACACAGGGACCGGTACGACGAAAACCTATTCCGTGGACCCTGAAACAACCCGGTTCCAACGGGGTCTTGCCGCAATTGTCCGATGGCTTCCGGTTGAATGGATGCTTTAGGGGCGGGCAAAACGCATGACACCGGTGCCATTGTGGTGGCTTCTTGTTGACGAGTACGGGGCACTGCTTGACGCCGGAGAGTATCAAACCGCCTATCAGGATATGGATGCCTATCTTGAAATCGTGCCGGATATTTACCGCGCACAGTTTCTGACATGGCCTGCCGTCGCTGCCCGGCATGTCGGCGACACTGACCGTGCGGATACGCTCATTTCCGAGGCTCGGCGGCTCATACCGGGGATATCGATCAGCGACATTCGACCCGTCGACCTGCCTTACACGAATCCCGCAATTCCAGAGCGTCGGTATGTGGTGCTGCGCGAGTTGGGATTGTCAGATTAGAATATGCACATCTAATGGTGATGGCTAAAAACAAGAACGCCCGCCAGATTGGCGGGCGAAAAAGATGTACGATTTGTACAAAACGGGTTTCAGAAACCGTACGATTTGTACAAAACGCGCTTAGCGGCGAATGCCGAGCTTTTTGATGAGGTCCTGATAACGGGCCTCTTCCTTGCCCTTCAGATAGTCCAGCAGCTTACGACGCTGGGCAACCATCTTCAGCAGACCACGACGACCGTGGTTGTCTTTCTTATGGGTCTTGAAATGCTCGGTCAGGGTGTTGATCCGCGAGGTCAGAATGGCAACCTGTACTTCCGGCGAACCAGTGTCGCCTTCTTTGGTTGCGAACTCTTTCATGACGCGTGTTTTTTCGTCAGCAGTAATCGACATCGGGGTCTCCTTTAAAGGTTAGCGTGAATGGCGCAGGCCGGGATGTCGTCCAGCACAGGCCCATGGAGAAAACCGCACCGATTCCGATGCAGATGGGCGCGTATAGGCGGATTTTTCGCAAATGGCAAAGGGATTCTGCGGTATCAACCCACCCGCCCGATATCCGTCATTCCCCCTTGTGAAACCAGCTGAATATCGTTGACCGAGATACCATCCGCCCCAAACAGATGCGCGACCTCACGCCCATCGACAAGAATGCGTGTCAGGTCTTCGTTGTCCGCATCGTGTTCGATGCTGATGTCCGGCTCGACACCGCCAGAGTCGTCCCACGTCACAACCAGTTTGTCCTCACCCGGTTGAAAATCCATGACCGAAACACCCACGTCAGCTTCGGCCAAGTAGATTTCGTCAGCACCGCTGCCAGAGGTCACGATGTCACTGCTTCCGGCCACAATCGTATCATCCCCTGCGCCGCCATTCAGGAAATCTGATGTGTTATCAACATCTTCAATGCGATCATCCAGAGTGTCATTTCCATCACCACCAAACAGGGCATCCGATCCATCGCCACCAATCAGCAGGTCGTCACCGTCACCACCTTGCAAGGCATCATCGCCGCCCTCCCCAACAAGAGTGTCGTCATCCTGTCCGCCGTAAAGATGATCGTCCCCCTGACCGCCGCGCATCAGATCGGCCCCGTCATGCCCATAAAGGATGTCGTCCCCAGCTTCACCATCCAACAGGTCCGCACCGGCATCGCCATGCAATACATCGCTGCCCGCGCCACCTGTCAGGACATCATCGCCAATACCACCATGCAGTGTATCGTTTCCGCCTGCGCCAATAATCACGTCATCCCCGGCATAGCCATTGATCTGATCATTGCCGTCCTGTCCCGTCAACGTATCAGAGCCATCGTTTCCGGCGATCACCAGATTTCCCTGAAACTCGCTGATCAGACCGGGAACCATGTCTTTGTTTTCCGGGTATTCTGCCTCTGCCTCACCGTCCCTGATCTCCAGCAGGTTGCCGTTGGACAGGTCATTTTCAGGCGTCTCTTCGATCGTTTCGTCGGGCTCGTCTTCATCGGCAAAGAACACATCGCTGATTGCGTACGCGGCACCACCCACGGCAGCCAGTCCTATCAATCCGACCAGAAACAAGAGAACCTCCACCCGCAATGTAACTGACGAAGATATCCTATAATTTCAGCAGCTTGGTCAAAGCATAACCGGTTGGTTGGTTAATGTTCTTTCACCCGCCCCAAGACTCGGGTTGCTGAGTGTAAGCGATGTAAAGCGGGTGTTTCGGGTGCCCATCTTTTGTCAGGCCAAGGTGGAACAACGGATACCCGGTACCGCGCAACAACCGCTCAACTGCTGTGCCACGATCCAGATGCGCGCCATGTGTACCCCAGGCGGCAACGACCTGATCGGCCCAGTTCGCACCTGCCAGGATCGCCGCATCGTTTTCCGGTCCGACAGGATCAATGGCGGCACGCATCTTGCGTGGATCGGTATCGCGCCACGCAAAGATATTGGTCACCTGAAACGCCCCGAATCCCAACGCCCGCGCACGTCTTTCACAACGTTCCACGGTGGGGTCATTCTGAACCTCGGTCGCGGTTGACGGGTTCAGCATCACGAACAGAGCCTTGCGCCCCGCCGCGTCCCAGATACGGGTCAGGCTATAGCGATAGCGTTCGCAATCCGAATACACTGCGGTCGAAGGCGCGTCGCCCTTGGTATGTGAGCGTGTGATCATCGCCAACCGACTAGCACGCCCATCAGGCAGCGAACACCCGGCTGGGATGCAATTCGCCGGATCTGTAGGTGCCAACGGCCACGGCCTTGCCATCCAATGACGCCCAGGCCTCGTCGCCGTATTCGACATCTGATGCCAATACCATTCCCGGATTGCCGTTGCGCAACCGGGCCGCGCCTTCGGGTGTGCATTTCAGTTCGGGCAGATCTGTCAGGCCAACCTCTAGCGGATGCAGAAAATCATCCAACGCGGGCGTCTTGGCCATCTCGTCGATCTGCCCGATACTCAGGCCGTCTTCGGCCTCGAACGGGCCGGACCAGATGCGGCGCAGTTCCCTGACGTGACCATGGCAACCTAGCGCAGCGCCCAGATCACGGGCGATGGAACGGACGTATCCACCTTTGCCGCAGGTCATTTCCAATACTACATGATCCGGATCGGGACGGTCTGCTAGAACCAGTTCTTCGACCCATAAAGGGCGGGCTGCCAGTTCGACATCTTCGCCATCGCGGGCCAGTTTATAGGCCCGCTGACCGTCGATTTTCACCGCCGAGAATTTGGGCGGCACCTGCATGATTTCACCCAGAAACGGGGACAATGCCTGCTTTATTTCCTCGTCCGTCGGGCGGGTGCTGCTTTCGGCAATAACCTCGCCTTCGGCGTCGTCGGTGTTGGTGGCCTGTCCCAAACGTACCGTGAAAACATACGCCTTTAGCGCATCCGTGATGTAGGGGACGGTTTTGGTCGCCTCACCCAAGGCGACAGCCAGAACA
>JBPCWT010000142.1:0-7167 GCA_051009255.1 Ruegeria sp.
CGTCTGACGACCGCGAGCCCATTGGGGAACAGGTGGCAGCCATTAAACAACGCGTCGATCATGCAGGGTATATCCGGCGTCCAACAGCCCGACCAAATTCAGCCAACGGATTAATCCTCGACCGTTTTCAATGGTCCGGCTATCCTTGGGTCACGAACCCAATTGGGCATTTGTTCGATAGTATAAGTTTTAATGAAACCGAATGTTTCTTTCGGTAATCGCGAATAACCGACTTTTCCGGCATGTAGCGCTTGAAGGCAAAGGTGCACACATGCTTCACTTTTTAGGCTTGGCCGGCGTGACTGGCCGCAAGCCAGCAAGGAATACCAAAGGGCCGGAGTGGTTCCACACATAATTATAAAGCGCGTATCGGTTCGAATTAGCCGGAAACCAGCGCGACACAAGTCCAACATGGAGAAATATTATGAATAAACTTTCGATGCTTTTGGGCGGCGCTTCCTTTGTGGTTGCGATGCCTGCCTTTGCCGCTGACATTGTGATCGGCGTCCCCAACTGGCCATCGGTGAACGCCACCGCGCATATCCTGAAAGTCGCGATCGAACAGAACCTCGGGCTCGAGGTCGAGCTGCAGAACGGCACGAACCCCATCGTGTTCGAAGCGATGGATTCCGGCGCGATGCACGTGCACCCCGAGGTCTGGATGCCGAACCAGCAAAACCTGCATGACACGTATGTTACGGACAAGGGCACCGTTGCCTTTAACCCCAACGGCGTCGAAGCGTTTCAGGGCATGTGCGTGGACAAGGCCACGGCCGAGGCCAACGGCATTACATCCATCGACGACCTGACAAACCCCGATGTCGCGGCGCTGTTTGACAGCAACGGCGACGGGCAGGGCGAGCTTTGGATTGGCGCGCCGGGTTGGGCATCCACCAACGTCGAAAAAATCCGGGCCAAGTCTTATGGCTATGACCAGGTATTCGAACTGACGGAAATCGACGAAACGGTTGCCTATGCCAATCTGGACAACGCCATCAAGGCCGGGGATGCATGGGTCGGTTTCTGCTACACCCCGCATTACGTGTTCGAACTGCATGAACTGCAAGTTCTGGAAGAGCCCGCCTATGACGCGGCCAAGTGGAACGTGATCCAGCCGACGGATGATCCTGACTGGCTTGAAAAATCCGACGCGGGCGTTGCATGGGATCTTGCATATCTGCACCTGCACTATGCCAAGTCACTGGAAGAAGAATATCCCGAGGTCGCAAACATGTTGTCGAACATGAAACTGGATACCGACTCGGTATCGGCGATGACCTATGCGCTGGTAATCGACGGCCAGGAACCACTGGCCTATGCCGAAGAGTGGGTCGGAGCCAACGAAGATGCCGTTCTGGGCTGGATGTCCGAGTGATCGGTACTGACCAGAACTGAAACTTACGCAGGCCGCCGAAACATAACGGCGGCCTGTTGTGCATCGAAGGGACAAGTATGACCGAAACAGTTGTGAAACTGACAGACGTCTGGAAAATTTTTGGCGCCCGCGCCGAAGAAGCCATGACCGCTGTACGAAACCAAGGTATTGGAAAGCCAGAGGTTCTTGAACAATATAACTGCGTTGTTGGCGTTCAGGGGGCAACGTTCGATGTACCCCGGGGCGAGATTTTCTGCATTATGGGTCTGTCGGGCTCTGGCAAATCCACATTGGTTCGACACGTAAACAGACTGATCGAACCAACGGCGGGCAGCATCGAGATTCTGGGTCACGATGTTTCGAAAATCTCTGAAGCAGAGCTTCGGCGCATTCGCGCACAGCAGATAGGAATGGTGTTCCAGCACATGGCGCTGATGCCGCACCGCTCGGTTCGTGACAACGTTGCTTACCCGCTGGAAATCCGAAAAGTTTCAAAATCCAAAAGATGGGCCGTGTCCGATCACGCATTGGGATTGGTTGATCTGACCGGATACGAGGACCGCTTGCCCAAGGAATTGTCCGGCGGGATGCAGCAGCGCGTGGGTATCGCGCGGGCGCTGGCCTCGGACCCGGAAATCCTGTTGATGGATGAACCGTTCTCGGCACTTGATCCCCTGATCCGCCTGCAATTGCAGGACCAGTTCAAGGCGCTTGTGGCGCAGCTCAAGAAAACAACACTGTTCATCACCCATGATCTGGACGAGGCCATCCGCATCGGCCACCGGATCGCGATCATGAAGGATGGTGTCATCGTTCAGATCGGCACGCCCGAAGACATCGTGATGAACCCCGCCGACGACTATGTGCGCGAATTCGTGCAGGGCATCTCGAAACTGAAACTGGTCAAAGCGCATTCGATCATGGATCCGATCGACAGCTACTCCGGCTCTCTCGAAGGCGCGCCGCGTGCAGACGAAGGCGCGGATCTGGACCAACTCATCGACCTTGCGGTCGGCACCGAATTGCCGGTCGTCATTACCGATGCAGGGGCCGACGTAGGTGTTGTAACGAAACCGCGCCTGCTTCGCGGCATTCAGGGGGGCAAAAATGACTGATACGAGTGCAGAAATCCGGGTCACCGCCGCCTCTGACATCGAGGTCGATCGCGAGGCGCTGGATAAATCAATCCATGAATTCGCGGGTCCGAATGGCGATTACTACGTCACCGCCTTTCATAAAATCCATGACGCTACCAGCCCCGTGCCCAACACGTTCAATAAATGGGCGGCGGTTCTTGGTCCTTTCTGGTCGGCATCCCGCGCGATCTGGGGCATGTTCTGGACATTCCTGATCCTTGAAATCATCGCCTGGGTTCAGATCGGTCGCGGCGCGTGGGGCAATCCCGGCGCCGATTTCGCTGAACGGGCCGAGCGGCAGCAGATACGCGCGGACGAACTGACCCAACGCGCGGCTGACGCCACCGAAAAGGCGGATATCGACCGCTTTACCAAGCTGGCAGAGAACATTCAGAAAGCCGCCGACACCAGTATGGAAAAGGCGCTTGCGGCCCAATCCGAGGCCGTCAGCATCCTGATAACCGGGTTTTTGATGTTGCTGGTTTTCAAGCTGGTACAGGGCTTTTATGCGGACCGGGTTTACGAAAAACAGTATTCCAACTGGCGTACAGACCCCAAAAGCACCGAAAGCGGGCGCTCCACGCGCAACGCCGTAATGGGCGCAATTCTGATTGCCGCAATTGGTCCGCTGATCGTGTACAAGTTCACGGTAAATGCGTCTCTGGCAATGCTGGATGCCTTTCCCGAACAAGAAGTCTCGGCGATTTTCCTGGGCGAAGGGAACGGAACGCTGTTCTCGGCTCTGGCCACATGGATGGAGGCGCAGATTGACGCCGCCGCCGCAGCGGGCGGGGACGTCTTTGACGGTATCGTCGCTGGTGTGCGCTCGGTTCTGGATGCGCTGACCATTGCCCTGATCGGATCACCCTGGCCGGTTGTGATGCTGGTAATCTGTGTGACCGCTTGGCGTGCAGCTGGCCCAAGGGTTGCGATCTTTACTGCGGCATCGCTGGCCTATATCGCGCTGCTGGGATACTGGGACGTGGCGATGGAAACGGTTGCGCTGGTTGGCGCTGCGGTGCTCTTGTGCGTTGTGTTCGGCATCCCTCTGGGCATCTGGTTCGGCAAATCCAAACGAGCCTATCGCGCGGCCGAGCCTGTACTGGACCTGATGCAGACGCTTCCGGCCTTTGTGTACCTGATCCCGATTATCGCGTTCTTCGGTACGGGCAACCCGCCGGGTATCCTTGCGACGATCATCTTTGGAATGCCGCCGGTCATTCGCCTGACGGCGCTGGGCATGCGCGGGGTTCCCGAAAGCATCAAAGAGGCGGCCGTCGCATTTGGTGCATCCAAATGGCAATTGCTCAAGGACGTCGAAATACCGCTGGCGCTGCCTTCGATCATGACGGGGGTCAACCAGACCATCCTGATGTGCCTGTCGATGGTGGTCATCATATCGCTGATCGGCGGCGGCGGTCTTGGCAAGGAAATCCTCGAGGCACTGCAATACGCGGCCAAGGGTCCGGGCCTTTTGGGTGGCTTTGCGATCCTGTTCCTTGCAATGGTCATGGACCGCATCGTTCAGGGCGCGTTCCGCCGCGAAGACGAAAAGATTTGAACAAAATTCACGCCTCCGGCCATTTGGTCGGGGGCGTTTCTCAAACTGCCAGAGATCGCTCATGACCGACCGCTATGAAAAGTCGATGATGGACAATCTGTACTGGTGGGGCGTTCCCACCCTGTTCAGGTGCCCACATATCGGCCCCGAAGAACAGGACATCGCCCTTGTCGGGGTTCCCCATTCAACCGGAAACGGCACGACCGAGCGCGATCAGCACCTTGGGCCAAGGGCGTTGCGACATGTCTCAGCCGTTCAGCGGCGGGTACATTCCGAGTTTCGCATTGATCCGTGGGACAGCGCCAGGATCGCCGATGTTGGCGACGTGCCATTCCCCCGCGCCAACGACAACGAAGACTGCATCGCCCGCATTACCGACTTTTACAAAGACATAGATGCCGCAGGCGCGCGCCCGGTTTCTGTCGGCGGTGATCATTCGATAACCGGCGGCATCGTTCAGGCACTGGGCTGTGGCAAACTGGCAAGGGGCGAACCGGTCAGCTTTCTGCACCTTGACGCGCATACGGACGTTTTCACCAAGGTCGATCACTTTCTGGGCGCACATAAATCCGCCGCGCATTGGGGTGCCTACCTCGCCGATCAGGGGCAGGTCGATCCCACCCGTTCGATGCAGATCGGATTACGCGGCCACCCTCGCAGCCTGGATTGGCTGCAGCCTTCGTATGACTACGGATACAACATCGTAACCATGCGCGAATTCCGCCAGCGCGGTCTGGCAGATGTCGTGGCCCAAACGCGCGAGGTTCTGGGCGACACACCGGTCTATATCACTTTCGATCTGGATTGCCTTGACCCGACAGTGGCCCCGGCGGTGTCCAATCTGGAACCGGGCGAAAAAGGCTTTGATATAGACGAGGCTGTCGGAATCCTGCGCGCGGCCCGTGGCCTGAACATCGTGGGCGGAGACGTTGTCTGCATGATGCCGACAAAGGACAGCCCCAACAATATCACGGCCCTGACCGCCGCCGCCGTCATGTTCGAGATGATTTCGATGATCGCCGAAAACGTCAGCGCACAATAACGTTCAACCCGCTGCGCGCCGGGCGTCAACCGCCTGCGCCAGTACGCACAACAGCTCGAACATCAACGAAATACCCAGCCAGGCCGTACCACCGTCCGGGTCAAATGGCGGCGACACCTCGACCAGATCGGCACCGATCAGGTTCAGCCCCGACATCTTGCGAATGACCTGTTGCGCCTGAAAACTGTTGGGGCCACCAATTTCCGGCGTCCCTGTTCCCGGCGCATAGGTCGGATCGACAAAGTCGATGTCATAGGTGCAATAACACGGATCAGCGCCCACGATTGTCCTGACTTCGGCCATCACATCGTCGATGCCCCGGTCAAACAGCTCTTCAATGCGAATTATGCGGATACCCTGCGCCTCGCCCCATTCAATATCTTCGACATTATAGGCCGTGCCGCGAATACCAATCTGAACAAAGCGTTTCGGATCGACCAGCCCTTCTTCGACCGCGCGACGGAACGGGGTTCCGTGGGTGAACTTGTGACCGCCAAAATAGCTGTCGAACAGGTCGGTGTGACTGTCGAACTGAATCAGCCCAACCGGACCCGTGGCCGCCAGCGCCCGCAGCACCGGAAGGGTCGTCAGATGGTCACCCCCGGCTGTCAGCGGAACGATGCCCTTGGCGATCAAGGTCGAATAGAAACGGGTTACACGTTCCAGCGTGTCGTTGATATCAACCGGGTTGGGCGCGACATCTCCCAGATCGGCACAGTTGATCATCGAAAACGGGCTGACACCGGTCACCGGGTTCATTGCCCGGATCATTGTCGAGTAATCCCGCAGCTGGCGCGGCCCATGCCGCGCACCCGGTCGGTTGGTTGTCCCGCCATCCCAGGGAATGCCAACAATACCCAGATCAACTTCGCCGATCCTTTCATCGTCCAGCAACAGGTTCGGCAGGCGCATAAAGGTGGGAACCCCGGCAAATCGCGCAAGCTCCATCGCAGAGACCGGTTGAAAGAACGCGTTTGCCATGTTTACCCCACATCTTGCAGTTTCGCCGCAAACCCTAACGGCAGTTCAGCCCCAGTGGAACCACAGACTGAACCCCGTCAAGCCCGATCAGCTCAGAATCCGAAACCGCTTGCGGATCGCCGCGTCCTGTTCGGCTGTCAGATACTGTGGATGATGGGTTTCAAGAACCTCTTTCACACGGTCGCGGGCAGTTGCCCACGCATCCCTGGCCCCTCCCATTTGCCAGGTTCGCGGCTCGTTGCGATCTGCCAGTTGCGGGTAAAAGTAATCCCGCTCCATCGCGGCATATGTGTGCGCGCTGCCCAGGAAATGACCGTCGCCCAGAACCGATTGGCAAATGGCGTCATAGCCCAGGTTCTCTTGGGTCACCTCGATTCCCCGCAACGCGCGATAGGTATGGGAATGCATCTCGTTGTCCAGAACAAAGGCTTCGAAACTGGCACCCAGCAGCGATGCCGTCATGCCTGAACTCTCATAGATCAGGTTACCCCCCGCTAGGGCTGCGGCCAGCGACGTCATGCCCTTTTCGGCCCCGTATTGCGCGTCAATCGCCTTGGCATCCGTCATCGACGCCGCAACTCCTGACGGCAATCCCAGCCAATTGATGATCTGGGCCGAGGCCGCGTTCAGTATCGCCGTCTCTCCGCTGCCACCGGCAAAAGATCCCGTTCGCAAATCGACAATGAACGGCCAGTTGGAAAACACCATGGGAAAACCGGGCTGGATTGTGTTGACCATGACAAGGCTTGCCAATGTCTCTGCCAGCGATTGCGCCAGAAATCCCGCCAGTGTCGCGGGCGCGGTTGCCCCGGCTTGTGCAGCAGTGATGCAGGACATGGGAATGTTGTGCTTTATGCACTCATAGACAACATCGACAGCGTCTTCGCCGTAACGCAGCGGCGAAACAACAGGGCTGATATGCGCCTTCAGGAATGGGCGCTTTGAAAACGCACCCGGCCCTCCCTCCACGATGTCCAACAGTTCGACAATTGGCGCAACGTGTTCTGCCAGCGTGAAAGAGGTCGCAACAGGTTTTGTCGTGTTTCGAACCAGCGCATAAACGGTGTTCAGG
>JBPCWT010000143.1:0-4201 GCA_051009255.1 Ruegeria sp.
ATCACCGGCTTTATCAGCGTTTCGCCACCAGCGAATATGTACGACTTCTCATTTTTGGCGCCCTGCCCATCGTCCGGCCTGATCATCAATGGGTCATCAGACCGTGTTGCCCCACCCGTTGATACAAAGTCGTTGGTTAACAAACTGCACGAACAAAAGGGTATCACCATTACCCACACCGAAGTCGAAGGTGCTGATCATTTCTTTCAGGACAATCATATGGACACGCTGATGACCAATGTGACTGACTATGTGAAGCGCCGGCTGACGGAAAACACACGCTGATGTCCGATTCCACTTCTACCCTCGCAACAAATTTAGCCGAAGACACAATGAAGGCGATGGATGAACTTGGGAATGATCGTCTGTATATCGAAGTTGCCGAAGTTCTGGGTGCTGCCTCGCAAACACTGGAAGAAGCCTATCTGACAGAAATTCGCGTTCGCATGGCTGAACGAAAAGGTCGGCAATTCCTGGTCAAGAAAGTCGCCGGCCACAGGTCAAAGCGTAAAGCGATCGAAAAGCAATGAGCGACAGATTGTCCGCGCAGATCGGTTTTCTGAAACACGCGGACAGGCTGAAATCAGTTGAACGGGCAAATGTCCTGCTGGACCTGTCAAGGCCCGAGAACTCGGCCGAACACAGTTGGCATTTGGCCTTATGGGCGCTTGTTCTGGAACCATTGGCCGATCCTGACGTCTGCGTGGATCGTGTGGTCCAAATGCTATTGCTGCATGATCTGGTCGAGATTGAGGTCGGCGACCACCCGATAAACGTTGAAACCGATTGGGCGACCGTGGAAAAGGCAGAGCGTTCTGCCGCGAAAACGTTTTTTGGGTTACTGCCAGAGGATCAGGCCACCGTGTTTCTGGCCCTCTGGGCTGAATTCGAAGCAGACGAAACGCCAGACGCACGATTCGCCAAGAAACTGGACCGATGTCAGCCATTGTTTCAGGTGCTGTGCGCACCCACCCCACGCGCGGACCATCTGAGTGTTGTAAGGGAAAACCTGGATCGTGGTCGCGCGGCGTATCTTGAAACCGAGTTTCCGTTTGCCTTTTCTCACGCTCGTCACCTTCTTGGGGAACAAGACGCCACCCCAGCCAATCCCTTTTCAACGCGACTGGCGTTTCTCGCCGAAGCCGACCAGCTAAAATCAGTGTATCGCGCGTCCCGCCTTTTGGACGGTTCTCGCTTTGAAAACTCGGCGGAACATTCGTGGCACATAATGCTTCATGCTTGGGTTCTGTCGGAATATTCTGAGCCGGGGGTAAATATCGCGCGGGTTCTCAAAATGCTCCTGTTGCACGACATTGTCGAAATTGACGCAGGCGATCATCCTATCCACGGCCATGTCGACCATGCAGAACAAGAGGCCAAGGAAAAAGCCGCTGCAGAACGTTTGTTCGAAATGCTTCCGACAGAACAGGGCGAACAATTCATGTCTCTTTGGCGCGAATTTGAAACCGCCGACAGCGCGGATGCGCGGTTCGCAAAGGCCGTCGACCGCATTCAAACCCCAATTGCAAATCTTCAAAGCGGCGGCGGCTCGTGGAAGGATTACAACGTGACATTTTCTCAGTTAGAGCAACGCGTTGGAGCGGTCATTTCACGCGGTTCGCCACAGCTTTGGAACTGGCTCAGACCTCATCTTTTGGAATTTTTTGAAAACCAGATGCAGGGCGTTAACCAGCCCTGAAAAGAAGAAAAAGGAGCTCGAAAGCCCCTTTTTCAACGTCATCGGCAAGCGCTTAAACCAAGAAACCCGATAACCGATCAACGATTTGGGCTGCATCTACGTTGACGGACCCCCGCCTGCAAGCCACCCCAGCGCCACGATAAGTGCCGACAACATAATGACGCATTTTGCGAATGTCGTCATCTTACACCACTTGCTAACAAAATACTTAAATACAGTTGCACAATAGCACGCCATCGCAGTTGTCCGACAGTCGGGATTCCCTGACCATTGTTAATTTGACAACAAATTCCAAAAATTACGTGAAGATTTCATTACATTATATTTTTCTTGCCCAAATATCGCAGTTCGTGCTCAACGTGCCCCGATATCCATCATTAGGATCTTCGCAGTGCCAAAAGCATACTTCTTTCTTCTAGTTGCCGTAATCGCCGAAACGATCGGGACGACTTCGCTGCAAGCAAGCCAACAATTCACTCGGCTTTGGCCATCGATATTGGTGGTCGTCGGTTATGGCTTTGCTTTCTATTTCATGGCCCTGACGCTAAAATACATGCCAGTCGGAATCGTGTATGCGATCTGGTCCGGGTTGGGAATTTTCCTGATTGCACTTATTGGATTCGTTGTGTTCGGGCAGAAACTGGATTGGCCTGCAGTTCTTGGCCTGGCAATGATTTTAGCGGGAATCCTTGTTATCCACCTCTTTTCCAAGACTGCCGGTCACTGACTGCGCGTTTGTGCTGGTATCTTTCGCCGCGCCGGGATATGCGCGCGGCAACTTCCCGTATCAAGGCTGACCTTTCATGGAACTGCGCAACATCGCGATCATTGCTCACGTGGACCACGGCAAAACGACTCTGGTCGACGAGCTGTTGAAACAATCCGGCGCGTTCCGGGAAAATCAATCCGTCGCCGAACGTGCAATGGACAGCAACGACCTGGAACGTGAACGCGGGATAACCATCCTGGCCAAGGCAACTTCGGTTGAATGGAAAGGTACGCGCATCAACATCGTCGATACCCCCGGACACGCGGACTTTGGCGGCGAAGTAGAAAGAATTCTGTCAATGGTTGATGGCGTGGTTCTGTTGGTTGACGCCGCAGAAGGCCCAATGCCGCAAACCAAGTTCGTTACGTCCAAGGCGCTGGCGCTGGGCCTTCGACCAATCGTCGTTCTGAACAAGGTCGATAAACCGGATGCAGAACCCGACCGGGCGCTTGACGAGTGTTTTGACCTGTTTGCCAACCTCGGCGCAGATGACGATCAATTGGATTTTCCGGCCATGTACGCTTCGGGACGATCTGGCTGGGCGGACATGGAACTGGATGGACCGCGCAAGGATCTGTCAGCGCTGTTTGATATGATCGTTGATCATGTCCCCGCGCCCCGGCAGGCCGCACACAAGGACGAACCATTTCGTATGTTGGCCACCACATTGGGCAGTGATGCTTTCATTGGCCGTATTCTGACCGGCCGCGTTGAAAGTGGTTCGCTCAAGGCCGGCGACAGCCTGAAGGCGCTTAGCCGCGACGGTGAAGTGATCGAAAACTTTCGCGCTAGCAAAATCCTTGCATTCAGGGGACTGGGCCAGCAGCAGATTGATGTTGCCGAGGCTGGTGACATAGTAACAATTGCAGGTATGAGCAAGGCCACGGTTGCGGACTCGTTGGTGGCCCCGCAGGTAACCGATGCCCTGCCCGCCCAACCTATCGACCCGCCGACCATCACTGTGACATTCGGCATAAACGACTCGCCACTGGCAGGTCGGGACGGAAAAAAGGTTCAGTCACGTGTGATCCGCGATCGCTTGATGAAGGAATCTGAATCTAACGTGGCCATTCGAATTTCGGACACGCCAAGCGGCGAGGCATTCGAAGTAGCGGGGCGCGGTGAATTGCAGATGGGTGTTCTGATTGAAAACATGCGTCGCGAAGGGTTTGAACTTAGCATTTCAAGGCCGCAAGTGTTGCTGCGCGAAGAGGATGGACAACGCCTGGAACCCATCGAAGAGGTTACTATCGATGTTGATGACGAATTTTCTGGTGCTGTAATCGAAAAAGTGACCGGCGTTCGCAAAGGCGAATTGGTCGAGATGCGCCCAGCCGGCGCGGGAAAAACAAGGATAATTGCCCACGTCCCCTCACGAGGCTTGATCGGCTATCACGGAGAGTTTCTGACCGACACACGCGGTACAGGCGTTCTGAACCGCGTTTTCCACGGTTGGGCACCGCACAAAGGCGCGATTCCCGGCCGTCGCGCGGGCGTTCTGATCTCGATGGAAAAGGGTCAGGCGGTTGCATATGCCCTTTGGAATCTCGAAGAACGTGGGCGCATGTTCCTTGGTCCGCAGTCCGAGGTCTATCAGGGAATGATAATCGGGGAACATTCGCGGGATAACGATCTGGAAGTGAACCCTCTTAAGGGGAAAAAGCTGACGAACGTCAGGGCGTCCGGTTCCGACGACGCCGTTCGCCTGACGCCGCACATCCAATTCTCGCTTG
>JBPCWT010000144.1:0-8220 GCA_051009255.1 Ruegeria sp.
TTTGATCTTGTTGGGTGCCGCGACAGAATTCTGGCCTGCCCTTAAGTTTTCGCCGGAATGGAAGGATGGTCACCCTGATCCGGTCGATCGCTGGTCTGAACGTGTCATTGGGCAGATTGCCAAGTCCCTTGGTGCGCAGGTGCACTTTCCCTTTGGTGGACCACCTTACGCACCCTTTATAGACTGGTCGTTAAAATCCGGCCGCGCCTTTACCAGCCCGGTTGGTGCATTGGTTCACGACACTGTTGGGATGATGATCTCTTACCGGGGCGCTTTGCATTTCCGGCACGAGTTTCCGGTTCCAAAACCGACCGGTACATCCCCTTGTGCGGACTGCCCTGCCCCGTGTGCCACCGCTTGCCCGATTGGCGCATTGAACGCGGTTTCATTCTATGATGTTGCCTCGTGCCATAGCTATCTGGATACATCCGCTGGGCAATCCTGTATGACTGGTGGTTGCGCCGCGCGGTTGGCCTGTCCGCTCAGCGCCGGTGCCGGACGAGAGTCGGAACAATCGGCCCATCACATGAAGGCGTTTCATCCAACATGACACGACACCTGATATTGACCCGCCACGCGAAATCCACCTGGGATGACCCGCTGCTGAACGATCACGACCGACCGCTCAACAAAAGAGGTCGGAATTCAGCGGCTGCCATTGGTAAGTGGTTAAAGGACAGAACCTATCTGCCTGACGAGGTGCTGAGTTCCTCGTCGGTGCGTACCGTTGAAACATGGCAACGCATGGCGCTGGACGCGAACGAAACAACGTTTACCGATGATCTGTACCATGCCGGTCCCGACAGAATGTTCCATATGTTGAGTGCGGCAAAGGGGAACACGGTCCTGATGCTCGGGCACAATCCCGGAATTGCTGAATTCGCCAGCCGGATCGTCAAAGAAGAACCCTCGCACCCGCGGTTTTTTGATTACCCTACCTGCGCGACGACGATTATCCGGTTTGACATCGAGAACTGGGGCGATGTTTCATGGCACAGCGGCGAAGCGTTGGACTTTGTCATTCCCAGAGAGCTTGTGGAATAAGAAAAGGCGGGGACAGCCCCGCCTTTTCGTTATTTATCAATTGGGTGGCGCCTAGATGCCTTAGTGCCCCAAAATCTGGCTCAGGAACAGTTTGGTCCGCTCGCTTTGCGGATTGTTAAAGAACTCTTCCGGTTCATTCTGTTCCACGATCTGACCCGCATCCATAAAGATCACGCGGTTCGCCACCTGACGGGCAAAGCCCATCTCGTGCGTCACGCACAGCATGGTCATGCCTTCTTCGGCAAGCTCGATCATGGTGTCGAGCACTTCTTTGATCATCTCGGGGTCAAGTGCCGAGGTTGGTTCGTCGAACAACATGATCCGGGGCCGCATGCACAGCGAGCGTGCAATCGCCACACGCTGTTGCTGGCCTCCTGACAACTGGCCGGGATACTTGTTGGCCTGTTCAGGGATTTTGACCTTTTCCAGAAAATGCATCGCTGTTTCTTCCGCCTCTTTCTTGGGCGTCTTACGCACCCAGATCGGGGCCAGCGTACAATTTTCCAGAATTGTCAGGTGGGGAAACAGGTTGAAGTGCTGAAACACCATCCCAACCTCGGACCGGATTTTGTCGATGTTCTTAAGGTCATTCGACAGTTCGGTTCCATCCACGACAATCGTGCCCTGCTGGTGCTCTTCCAGCGCATTCAGACAGCGGATCAGCGTGGATTTTCCCGATCCCGACGGCCCCGCAATAACAATCCGCTCGCCCTGATTGACGGTCAGATTGATGTCGCGCAGCACGTGGAAGGCTCCGAACCACTTGTTCATATTGTTGATTTCGATAGCGACCTCGTCGCTCACCTGCATCTTCGAGCGATCGATTTCACGTTCTACAGCTAGTTGTGACATTGGGCCCTCCTTAGCGATGGCCGGTGTGGAGCTTGCGCTCCAGATACATGGAATAGCGGGACATGGAGAAGCAGAAGACAAAGAACAACAAGGCGATAAAGCCATAAAGTTCCCATACCACGCCATTCCACTCGGTCGTCGCACGAATTGCGGTTGACAGGCCCAATGGGTCCAGAAGTCCGATAATCGAGACCAGCGTGGTGTCTTTGAACACCCCGATAAAGGTCGAAACGATACCCGGGATCGAGATTTTGAGCGCCTGAGGCATAATGATCAACCGCTGCGCCTGCCAGTAGTTGAGGCCAAGCGAATCCGCGCCCTCGTACTGACCGCGCGGCAACGCGGCAAGACCACCCCGGATCACTTCGGCCAGATATGCAGCCGAGAACAGTGTCACCATGATCAGAACCCGCAGGATGATGTCGAAATTCGTACCTGGCGGCAGGAACAGGTTCAGCAGCGTCGACGCAACGAACAGCAGCGTGATCAGCGGAACCCCCCGAATGAACTCGATAAAGCCCACACACAGATATTTGACGATCATCAGGTCAGACTGCCGGCCAAGGGCCAGAACGATGCCCAACGGCAACGAACACCCGATAGCCACGACGCCGATTGTGATCGACAGCATAAAGCCCCCGAACTTGCGGCTTTCGACCGGTTCAATGCCAATGGCCGCAATGGAATCCATTGCTCCGACGAAGTAACCCGAAATAACCAACCACCATATCAACGCCGCGACGACGCCAAGGATGATGCCCAACAGATTGCTCATTACCTTGCTGGCGGCGTTGTACACAGCCCAACCCAGGACAAACCCCAGCAGCGCCGCGATTGGACCCCAGATCGTCCCGCCCCATAGAAGCCAGGGGAAGATGAACGGGTAAAGCCCGGAGAATACCAGCAGCTTCGAAGGCACCTTGTCCGAGAACAAGACCGGTGCAAGCGCTACGCCAAACAGGATAAAGGCCGCAATCGGGCGCCAGTACAATTCGGCCGGATAAAAGCCAAAGATCAGCTGAACCCAGCGTTCATTGATTACGCCCCAGCAAGCACCCCCAAAGTGACCTTCACGCCCAAGGGCATGCAGGATTTCGCGACACTCTGACAGCGATCCGGCAGCCCATGTAGGCGAAAGAACCCATGGGATCAGGCTCGCCAGCACTTTAAAGACGAAATACAGCGCCAACAGTGTAAGGGCAGAGTTAAACCAGTTCGAAAACAGGTTGTGTCGCATCCAGCCGATAATTCCGACTTCGGATGCAGGAGGCTCCTGTTCAGGGAGCATCTCGGTACGGACAAAACTTATGTCAGACATCTCAACGCTCCTTCAGTTTCACGGATTCGTTGTACCAGTTCATCACCGCCGAAATTGTCAGCGAGATACACAGATACACAAGCATCAGCAGCAGAACACATTCCAGCTCTCGGCCGGTCTGGTTCATCGTGATGCCCCCCAGCGTGCCGGTGATATCCATGTATCCAACAGCAATCGCCAGTGACGAGTTTTTAGTGAGGTTGAGATAGTTCGAGATCAATGGCGGAATAATCACCCGCAGAGCTTGCGGTAGAACCACAAGGTTCATGATCCGGTTCGAGCGTAATCCCAATGCAGCGGCCGCTTCGGTCTGACCGCTTGAAATGGCCATGATACCCGCACGCACGATTTCCGCGATAAAGGCGGCCGTGTATAGCGACAAGGCCAACCACAAGGCAATCAGCGAATTACGCATATGCGTGCCGCCCTTGAAGTTGAAACCCGTAAGCTCGGGGTAGCCAAGGTGGAAGCCCAGCAGATAAAGCAGGATCGCCAACGGCACAACGGTGACCGCCAATCGCTGCCACCATGTGACAGGGCGGACGCCAGTGTCTTCCTGAATGTGATCGGCGCGATGTTTGATCCGGCGGGAAATCCAGATGGCCCCGCCCAAAACGATCAAAATGGCCATCAGGTCCAGACTGACGTCGAAACGCATGCTGGACGCACCAAGCAGGTGAATGTCGCCAAGGCTGTTCGAGAACAAAAACTCTGGAACATAGACACCGCGATTGGTAACTGCGACTGTATCGCCAAGCATCATGCTTGCTTCGGGATTTTCACCTTTGAATGCGCGCGGTGAAGGTAGCGTCTCAATCAGGACCGCCATAATGAATACGATCCACAAAAGGACCGGCACGTTACGGAACATCTCGACGTAGACCGTCATCAAACGGGCGACGATCCAGTTGTGCGACAGGCGCAGCACACCGATGATGACACCCAGAATAGTCGCCGTAATGCAGCCCAGCACAGCAACGACCAAAGTGTTCAGCAAACCTATGAATGCAGCACGCAAATGAGTATCGCGCGACGTATATTCCAGTAGGCGCTGGTTGATGTCATAGCTGGCGGCTTCGCCGAAGAAGCCAAACTCGACCGGCTTTCCAAGCGCCGCCAGGTTATTCATTGTATTGGATATGATCCAGGCTGCCAAAAGCATGAAACCGATCAAAGCGATGACCTGAATGGTCGCGGATCGGTACCGCGTGTCATAAAGGAGCATAGACAGCCGGAACTGCTCCTTTGGCGGGTCAGTGAGAGTCGTCATGACCTATGTATATCCCCGTGAAATCCCGGTTCTTTTCGTCGGCAGAGTTGTTCACTGCTCAAATCTATCCGGGTGTGTATTTTCTAAAATGCAAAAAGGGCGCAGGTTGCCCTGCGCCCTTTCCGCTGAGTATTTAACGAAACGGCGGCGAGTAAAGAAGACCACCGTCGGTCCACTGACCGTTCAGGCCGCGTGCCAGACCGATCGGAGTTTCTTCGCCGATGTTCTTGGCAAACACTTCGCCATAGTTGCCGCCCGCCAGAATAGCGCGCTTGGCCCACTCGGCATCCAGACCCAGCATTTCGCCCAGCGTACCTTCGGTACCCAGCAGACGATTGATTTCCGGGTTGTCGGTGCCACCGGACAGTTCTTCGATGTTCGCCGAAGTAACGCCCAGCTCTTCAGCCGAGATCATCGCGTTCAGAGTCCAGCGAACAACGTCGCCCCACTCGTGATCGCCGTGGCGGACCAATGGGCCCAGCGGCTCTTTCGAGATGATTTCCGGCAGGATGACATGCGCTGACGGATCTTCGAATGTCGCGCGTGTCGCGGCCAGGCCCGAAGCGTCCGTGGTGTACGTGTCACACGCACCGGCCAGGTACTGTTGCTGACCTTCAGCGTTGGTCTCGATCGGAACCGGCTCGTAGCTGATGTTGTTCGCGCGGAAGAAGTCCGCGAGGTTCAGCTCGGTGGTGGTGCCGGTCTGAATGCAGACTGTCGCGCCGTCGAGTTCCTTGGCCGAGCTTACGCCCAACGATTTCGGAACCAAGAAGCCCTGACCGTCATAGTAGTTGACGCCAGTGAATTCAAACTTCAGATCAACGTCGCGGCTGAACGTCCAGGTGGTGTTACGGGCCAGCATGTCGACCTCGCCAGACGCCAGAGCAGTAAAGCGGGTCTTGCCGGTTGTCGGCACGAATTCCACTGCGCTTGCATCGCCCAGAACGGCTGCGGCAACCGCGCGGCATACGGCCACGTCAAAACCTTGCCATTCACCATTTGCATCGGGTGCGGCAAAGCCAACCAGACCGGTGGTCACACCGCAGTTCAGCTTACCGCGCGCCTTGACGTCGTCCGCGGTACCCGCCAAAGCAGCGCCTGCTGCCAGACCGGCTACTGTGGCCGCGCCCAAGAATACGGATTTTTTCATATTTACCTCTTCCTGATTTTCCGTTCCCTGTAGAAACGGTTTTTGTCCGACAAATTGTTTGCCGGAAAGGTTACCCCAAAGGTATCTCCCCTTTAGTGCGCACGAGTTTGGTCTCATTCATAAACAAACGTCAAGGGTTGTATCAGGGAAATCGATGGCTTGGCCAAATATGGTTATCCCCGACCGTCCAAATTCGGGAACAGTGCGGCCTTAAACAACTAAATCGTAGAACTGTTTAGCGTGCAAAAACGCTAACTGCTTTTTCAGCGCCATTTCCTGCGCTTCTTCGTCCTCGCCCCAAATCTCTTCCTGCCAGATTTCGTCGAGGCGGGAAATCCGCCAAATTTCGTCCGGTTTGAGCCAATTTTGGGCAGCAGCAAAACCCAATATCAGGGATCCGGACAAACTGACCAGATCATGAAAGGCGGCAAGACGGAATTCGTCCAAGCCGTGAACGCGACGACGCAGTTTTTCAACCACATCGGCGGGCTGTGGCTGATGAACAACGCCAACAATCGAAACCAAACGTGCATCAAATTCGGATGCAGCCCAATCCAGCACAGGATCCCATTCCTGCGATTGCCGTTTTGCCAGCTCGACGGGATGATTTGCGCGATAACACAGCAAATCCGAATCGCCATAGTCGGCAAGCATATCCGCGACCTCAGCATGCTGGTGGCGAACCTTGTCTATTGCGGCGTTCGCCGATCGGGTAAAGGGCATTGTGGTTGGGTCAACTTCGGTTTCCTGCGCGTCCCACTCGGCGGCAACGGCGCGGGCCATCGCCTTCGTGGGCAGAACCAACTCGGCCTTGGCCGGCGTCTTGACCCGGCGACCATCCAGTTCGACCGTATAACCTCCCTGTGCATCGACCACCGCACTCGATTTCCAAAAGCGTTTTGGTTTCCAATCGCTCATGTATTCAGTCCCAGATACAAGCCAGCACGTCGGGCAACTGACAGAATGTTTCAATGACACAGGTCGCATCCCTCAGCGCCGACCTGTGGTGATAGCCCCAGGTGACACCGACACCTGTCACACCGGCCGCTTTCGCCATTTCCATGTCATAGCTGGTATCCCCGATCATCACGGTTGATGTCGCATCGACACCCGTTTCCGCGCGTGCCGTGTCGATCATCGAAGGATGCGGTTTCGATGGGTGGTGATCTGCAACCTGACGGGTCACGAAATAACCTTCTAATCCATGCGCCTCGATCAGCGCATCAAGTCCGCGTTTTGATTTGCCGGTCGCCACTCCTAACAACAATTCCGGCGTGTCGTTCAAAGACTGCAATGTCTCCAGCGCCCCGTCATACAACGGCGAACTGGCGGCACCAAGCGCCTTACGCTGATCGAAATAGGCTTCTTTATAACCGTCAACCAAGTTTTGCTGCGATTTTTCCGACTGCTCTGGCGACAGCCGAGCAACTGCATTTGGCAAGGACAATCCAACAGTCGATAGGATCGCATTCCTGTCCGGAACAGGCAGCAACTGCGCTTCAAAGCTGGACGTCATGGCGGCAACAATGCCTCCATGGCTGTCGACCAAGGTGCCATCCACGTCGAATAGAACCAGCCTCAGCGGCTCGCTCATTGCAATTCCTCGAACGGATCGTCGGCGGCCAGGTCTTCGGTCCAGCCAAAAGTATCCCAACTGTTTTTCATATGTTCTGGCAAAGGGGCCGTAATCGTGACGGGCTTGCGCGTGACCGGGTGTTCGAATGACAGCTGCCGTGCATGCAGATGCAGTTTCTTGCTGATGATTCCGCCCAATTGCGCACCCCAGCCATCGCCCAGATTCTCCTGACCTGATCCCCCGTATTTCCCATCACCGATAATCGGATGACCGATTGCCGCCATATGTGCCCGAAGCTGATGCGTGCGACCGGTAATGGGCTCCATCGCGACCCACGCGGCCCGACCGGCCACACGGTAAAGCGTTGCATAAAGTGTATGTGCACGTTTTGCCCCGGCGGTGCTGTCCACCTCGTCCAGATGAACGGCAATCATCTTTTCGCCCTCACCCTGCTGGCCATGACCGCCAGCCTTGACCAAACCGGTTTTGATCTCGCCCAGATAGGGTGTCGGCACACCTGCCACCAACGCCCAATAAATCTTGCGTGTGTTCCTGTGTCGGAATGCGGCCGTCAAGCTTTTGGCGGTTTCACGGGTTCGGGCCAGAAGCAAAACACCAGAGGTATCTTTATCCAGACGATGTACCAGGCGAGGTTTTTCCTCAAAGCCAAATCGCAATGCCTCGGACAATCCGTCGACATGTCGGGTTTGTCCGCTGCCGCCCTGCACTGGCAGACCAACAGGTTTGTTCAGCGCAATAATGTGATCGTCCCGATAGATAACACAGGACTGGATCAACTCGGCATCTGCCTCTGATACCTTGGGTTTTATTTCGACCGGTTTGTGACCCGCATCAGGCAACGGCGGAACACGCACGACTTGACCAACCTCCAGCCGGGTCGACGCCTTTACGCGCCCGCCTTCGACACGCAGTTCACCCTTGCGGCACATTTTTTCGATGCGGCCCTGACCGACATGCGGGAACAGCCGGCGCAACCAGCGGTCCAGACG
>JBPCWT010000145.1:0-6466 GCA_051009255.1 Ruegeria sp.
CCCTGACGAAACAGCCCTGTTTCTGGACCGGCTGGCACGTACCGAGATTTCCGTCGCGCGCTGGAAATCCGCACACCCGATCCAGATCGACAAGCTGTCCGGCCTTCGCAGCGATCTTGAAAACCTCAGATCCTATGTAGATCAGGGCCATCTTGCAGACCCCGCACCGTGGGACCGCCTGTTCGTATGGGCCGAGGGTACCTTGGGTGAAGAAGGACAAGAACTTGTCGCCTCGCTTATTCTGGAACCCTACGGCGACATTGTCGACGGGCTGGCCGACTGCATGGCGGACAGCAATACAACCGCCTTTCACATTGACGGTGCAATGGCGGTGGCCGATGTTCGCAAACTTATCGAGTCCAGCTTTGGCTGGGCGTTGGATAATGATTGGCAGGCACCGCAACACTGCGCCCGCGCATGGTATGTGTCAGAGGAAAAGCTTGAACCCCGGCTTGGCGAACGCTTTGAAGAACCGATCGCGCAATACGAACAGCCGCTTGCCCCCGCGCGGGACGCCGCCGCAGCTTACAGGGCGCTGGGCGAATGGGACGACGATACCCCGATTGCGGCTTTTCTGCTGAAACACCCCGAACACCGGCACACGATCCGGCGCGCACAAATCAGCCGTATTGCGCCTTATGGCGAGATCCGGGACAACACGATCAGCGCCGAGGTTATGCCAATCGATATGCTGCGGGCCAAACTCTCATTCTTTGGTGCGACGCATTTTGATCCGCGCTCGGATCGCTGGGTCCGCATCTGCATGTACGCAGGTGCCCCGTATCCAGAGGAACTCAACCCCGCGAATGCCGATGACTGGGTCTATCCGGAGTGTGCGGAATGAACCTGTCACTGAACGAAATCGAGGCAACAGCCAAAAGAGCGGCACGCGGTGCGGGCTACCCTTGGGGGCTTGCCGAAGAGGCCGCCAAGGCAACTCGCTGGCTCTGTTCGCGCGATGTCGACGGGTGTTCGGTTCTGGCAGGACATCTGGAACACTTCGATGGCGCGGGATTGGCGAACCTATCCCCAAGTCTGGATAACAGGGTTTGGTCAGCGGTCGATGGGACGCTTTGCCCGATTTCGACAGGCGCGACCCTTTCTGACTTTGCTCACCGGATTGCTGACAGCGATATTCAGCTTGGACAAATCACGCAGCCGGTTTTTCTGGCCCCGTTCGCGGCGTTGCTGGCCCGGCATACCAAGAAAACCGTCACTGTCGAGTGGCAGGATGGCGGGTTGTCCACTGACGGCGATCAGATCAGCCTCAAAGGCACGGTACCGAAAGCGGCGCCTTGGGCAACCGTCCGCGTTGGCGGTCAGGTGGATACGCCAAACCAACATTGCCATCGGGCACAACCCCATCCCGACACCTGGGCAAGGTTAGGCGAATTTGCCCATCGCACTTATGCCCCCGCAACCGAAGAGTCGCGCCGCAAAGGCGCAGGTGCCGGATTGTCCGACAATGATTGAATCGAGGTTTAGAGCATGAAAACCAAGACATTAAGCCTGGCAGAGATCGAGGATCTCAGCTTTCGGGCATTGGTCGCTGCAGGCACATCTGATGCAAACGCGCGCCCTCTGGCCGTTGCCACCGCAGCGACCGAGGCCGACGGTATCGCAAGTCATGGTTTGGCCTACATCCCGATTTATTGCGAGCATGTTCAGTGCGGCAAAGTGGATGGTCAGGCCCAACCCAATCTTAAAAACCCTTCACCAGCGGTCCTGACCGTCGATGCTGCCACCGGTTTTGCACATCCCGCAATCGACATGGGATTTGAAAAGCTGGTGCCGCTTGCGCAAAATCAGGGCGTGGCGGCGCTGGCAATTCTAAACAGTTACAATTGCGGGGTTCTCGGCTATCACACGGCGCGGCTTGCCCGTGCCGGGTTGGTGGGTCTGGGTTTTACCAACGCGCCCGCGTCCATCGCGCCCTCTGGCGGCTCCAGACCAGTTGTGGGGACCAATCCCTTTTCAGTTGCTGTGCCGGGGCAGGGCAACGAACCCGCCATCCTGATCGATCAAAGCGCCAGCACAATCGCCAAAAGCGAGGTGATGAAACATGCACGAGAGGGCAAGCCGATACCGGTTGGCTGGGCGCTGGACCCAGAGGGCAATCCAACGACCGATCCAGAGGTGGGACTAAAAGGATCAATGGCACCGTCCGGCGGGTACAAGGGCGTCGGAACCGCAGTGCTGGTCGAAACGATGGCAGCGGCCCTGACAGGGGCGACGCTGGGCATTGATGCCTCGCCATTTTCCGGAACGGCGGGTGGGCCGCCCAAGACCGGGCAGTTTTTTCTGGCGATCAATCCGGCAGCAACGGCTGGCGAAGGTTTCGCAGGTCTGGTGTCACGCCTGACCGATGCCATTCACGCACAGGACGGTGCGCGGCTACCCGGCGACGGGCGGCAGAAACATCGCACTCAGGCCCGTGTGCAGGGTGTGCCGGTCAATCTGGCGACACTGGAAAAGATAGAAAAGATAATCGGATAATTTCAGCCACCAAAAGGAGAGCAACGGCACCTTACGACAAACATCGCGTCCGGTTTAACCCTGTCGTGATCGTTTGAAACGACGAATACGGCATAACGGGAGGGAACGCATGTCGATTAAACCACCATTCACGGCGGTCGAGGTCAAAAGGTCCGCGTCCGGCTTTTACGAAGGGCACAGCGTTGAAATCGCTCTGCTCTCAAAGGGCATAATGGTTGCTCTGGTAGTGTGGGCCTTGATCTGGCCCGCGAACGCAAACGGCGTTCTGGGCAGTCTCAACTGGCGGCTTCTCGAAGACTTTAACGCGTTCTACATCGTTATCGTCGGAATTTTCGCCTTTTTCCTTTTTGTCCTTGCAGCACTGCCCCAGACCGGAAAACGGATCATGGGCCGACCCGGAGAAGGAACAGAGTTTTCCAACTTTTCGTGGTTTTCCATGATGTTCGGCGCTGGTCTCGGTGTTGGTTTGATGGTTTTTGCCACTGCCGAGCCACTGGGCCTGTGGGGATCAAACCCGCTTGTCGTTGCCGGCGAGGTGCCTGGAAACTCCGAAGAGGCGTTGCAATCCGCATACCGCTACACCTTCGCCCATTACGGTTTTCACGCCTGGGCCATTTATGTGGTGACGGGTCTGTCGCTGGCCTACTATGCCTATACGCGCGACATGCCCCTGACGATACGCTCGGCGCTGACACCGCTTTTCGGTCGGCTGATGAACGGCGTTCTAGGCCATATCGTTGACGTTCTGGGTGTTGTCGCAACCATTCTTGGTGTTTCGGTTACCATCGGTTTCGGTGTCTCGCAGTTTATCGACGGCATGTACGCCATTACCGGAATGGAATGGATGATGGACATGACAGGCGATGCACCCGCACCGGGTACTGTCGGCCTGATCGCCGGCTTGCTGGTCATCATGGGTCTTTCCATTATCTCGGCTGTTTCCGGTGTTGGCCGGGGCGTAAAGTACCTGTCCAACCTGAACCTGGTGCTGTCGCTGATCCTGTTGTTCACCTTCGTTATCTTCGGGTCTTTCCTGTTTGCGATGACGACCTATGCAACAGCGTTTGTTGACTACATCATCAACTTCATATCGCTCAGCTTTGGTGCATATGGCCCGCAATCTCCGGCTGACTTTACCGCCGCGTTGCCAGCCGAAGCGGCCCCTTATGCCGACGCACTGCGCACTGGGGCGACCAATGCCTGGGGCTCGTTCGATGGGTTCCGTACGGGATTGGAAGGCGAAGCAGCCAACTTGCCGGATGACGTTCTGCAAGCCGCCTATGCGGCGGGTGAGCCGGGGCGTCAATTCGGTTGGCAGGCGGGTTGGACAACCTTCTACTGGGCGTGGTGGATCGCATTCTCGCCGTTTGTTGGACTGTTCCTTGCCCGCATTTCCCGTGGGCGTACGGTTCGCGAGTTCATCGTCGGCTGTTTGTTCGCGCCTGCGCTTGTGTGCTTTGCGTGGATGACCATCCTCGGCGGTACGGCAATCGACCTTGAACTGACCGGAGCCGCAGAAGGCACGATCATCGGCGCGTCGAACACGGCAAAACTGTTCGTGACGCTGGGCGAGATGCTGTCAGGTGGCCTGCTCTCGGCGCTGACCATCATGTGCGTGATCCTTATCATGACGTTCCTTGTGACATCCGCGGACTCGGGCATTCTGGTGATGAACACCATCATGTCCGGCGGTGATCAAAACGTCGGCAACAAGCACAAGATCGTCTGGGGTTTGATTTTGACCGCAGTAATCGGAACGCTTCTGATTGCGGGCAAAACCAATGGCGGATCTGACCCGATGGAGGCATTGAAAAGCGCGATGATCATTGGGGCACTGCCCTTTACAATGGTCATGGGCTTGATGTGTGTCTCGCTGGTCAAGGCACTGTATCGCGACAGCAAACGCGACAAGTTCCAGGCCGCTGCTGCTGAACCGGCAGAATAATCAAGCTTTGGGCGGGGCCAGTGCGCCTCGCCCAAAACCGCGTTTTCCTATGGTTCAAAATCATCCGGTACGCCAAATGGCGGTTGATCGACGCTGGTGCCGGTCAACGCATTCATAAACGCCAACATGCTGTTTATCTCGGTATCCGACAGGTCCAGCGGATCAATATCAACCTTTGCCCTTTGCCGCGCTAACTCCAGATCATCCTGCCAAACGACAAAGTCGATATCCCGCAGCCACGGAACATCAGGCAGGTTTGCCGTCTCCGGTGTCCATGCTGTCAGGCTTTGCGCAGGGTTAAGGTGATGACGGATAATCCCTTCAAGGTCAGGATACGCGCCGTTGTGCCCATAAGGGGCGGTCAGCGCGACATTCCTCAGCATCGGCGTGCGAAACCTGTACGCATCTTCCAGCCGGTCACTTTCAGACATTCGACCAACATCCCGCGCATAAGGGTCAAAGGGTCTTGTCCTGCCGGGCCCGAATGGCGGCAATCCCAGCGCGTGAAACTTCTGGTCACTCAAAAGCGGGCCGGAATGGCATGACGAACATCCCGCGTCGCCAAAAAACAGGGTCATCCCTTCGTGCTGTTGTGGCGTCAGCGCCTCGGTATCCCCGTTCAGGTACTTGTCAAACGGGCTGTCCGTACTGCGCCATTCCAGTGCGACAAAGGCAGCAATTGAATTGACGATCTGAACGATCGTGATGTCTTCGGTGGTATCGACATCTGCAAACGCCGCGACAATTGCCGGGCCGTAGCGGGGGTCGGTTCGCACACGTTTTGCCAATATGGGCCAGCCCAGATCAATACGATCATGTACAGCACCGGTGACTTCGTTTTCCGCGACGTTCCCGGCCATTTCAAACTGCGCGGTCAGTGGGAACAGCGCCTGAGCGGCCAGCAAAGAATTCAGACCAACCGGCAGCCATTCCTGCGCCGGAGAGTTAAATTCATTCCCGTAAACATCCGACAGGCTCAGGCGCCCATCGTGAAACATCGTGTTGATTTCGCGTGCGCCCAAATTCCACAGGGCGGGGGAGTTGCGCGGAATTCTTTTGCGGATTTTGTGCGCGCCATGACCTGCCGTGCGGTCCGGCCCCAGACCCTCGCCGCCTTCTCCGATCCCCAATGACAGGCCGTCAGAGGTTCCGAAATCCGGGTGATGGCAATGCGCGCAGGCGATGTTCTGGTTTCCGGAAAGAATTGGGTCATAAAACAGCTTGTGGCCGATTTCTGCCTGCTTCATATCAAATGGCAGAAAGTCATCATCCGCCAGCGGGCGCGGCAGGTCTTGTGCCGACGCAGCCCCGGCCAGAAGGAGCCCCGCGAAAATATGCGCCACCTTGTACTTGCCCTTTGTCTTCTTGCGACCCCGTCCTTGGCCGAACTTGAAAACGCCCGCGACCTGATGGAGGCGGGTGAATTCGAAACTGCAAGAAAAGAGCTGTTGCCCGCCGCGCGGTCGGGAAATGCCGAGGCCGAGGAACTTATTGGCGTCATGTACGCCATGGGCCTTGGGGTGGAACAGGATCATCAGCGGGCCTTCGAGTGGTACCTGCGCGCCTCGTTGAAAGGACATCCCGGGGCGCAGTCTGGTATTGGTTGGTATTACGAACTGGGGCTTGGGATGCCAGCCCCCGATCTGGTGCGGGCTTACATGTGGTACACGCTCAGCGCAATTGGCGGCGATCCGGATGCCGCGATCAGCCTGGAAGAAGTGGTCAAGAAAATGTCGCCGGAACAGGTTGAAAAGGCTCATGTTCTTGTGAACGACTACAAGGGATGGATGTACCCGTTTCGCTAATAACGTTGGTTCGGGCTGATCGCTCAGCCCGACCCGTATTCAATCAGTTCAGATCCGCGGCGCGGGCTTCATTGATTTCAGTTTCGGCTGCGGCAACAGCATCGGTCAGCGCGGTGAACACTTCGTCACCACGGGTCACGTTGGTCTGGAACCACTCGTAAACCGGGGTCGCGGCCTGCTTGAACGCTTCTTTCTGTTCAGGGGTCGGGACATACAGATC
>JBPCWT010000146.1:0-10572 GCA_051009255.1 Ruegeria sp.
CAGCTTTTTGGTCCTAATACGGCGTCGTCACACTGCCGGAACACACATGATACAGCGCATTTGCCAAACACGTGCGAAAAACAATGCACTTCGCCGACTCTGGGACGGTCCCGGACGCACTGAGATCGCCGTAGCAGCGTGTTCCAGCAATTTGACGACATACCCCCCGCGAAACACACGTTCCAGCGATCCTGCGGAAATCTGGCGACGCCAATTTTGTGATCACAAGCCCATTGTATGGTTTCACAATTAAGACCAAAGCAGTTCAGCACATTCCTGCCCGTGATGAAGCGACACGAAAACCTCACATACATCTGTGGTTCAGCGTGTGATCTGTATTATCCGTTCCACATCAACTCACTAAGCAAGATCACGCAGGACAGTCGTTCAGATCTGGGTGACACATGGGTGACAGTCTCCAAGGTTCAAATGTCGCCTCGTTTTTTTAGCGTCGAAAAACTGGTCATATTCTGCCGGTGTCAGCGTCTTACAGCAGACGTCAGGCTCAGCCTTGGTCATCTCTGATGCTGGCATAACACAAGGCGGCTGAACTCAGTCATACCGGCTTTGAAAGACAAAAAAGTCCAGCCGGATCACTTCGCAAGGCTACCGTGGGCGTGTGAAGGGAAGTCCGAATTTTTGAGTTCTGACCTTGCGCGATTTTGCGAAAGCGGACGTACGCTGCAATGACGATGAATGTCTCAGTTGCGGACAAAACAGCCGTCAGGCTTGCATTTCAGGCTTTCGGTCCAGCGTCGTTTTGAGGATGGACACGCATTGGGCGAAACACGTAAATGAGCGGGTGCCCACAGCTGTAACCTCCCCTCAATCTACAGACCGCGTCCTGACCGGTGTCGTGCTCATGCTCGGATTCTGTTTGACCGCTCCTTTGCTGGATGTAGCGGCAAAACTCGCTTCAGCCAGCGTTCCAATCGGACAAATCACGGCGGCGCGCTTTGTCGTGCAGTGCGCACTGATGGCCCCCTTTATCTGGGCAATGGGATTATCGCTACGGGTGCCACAAGGCCAATTGATGACCTTGATCACACGGGCATTGCTTTTGCTGTTCGCTACATTTTGCTTCATAGCCGCAATCCGCGTGATGCCACTCGCCGATGCGTTGGCGATTGTGTTTATTGCGCCGTTCATTGTCCTTTTGGTCGGCAAATTTTACCTCGGTGAAGAAGTAGGCCCTCGCCGCGTCGGTGCAGCACTCGTGGGGTTCGTCGGCGTCCTGTTCGTTATCCAACCGAGCTTTGCAGCTTTCGGTATGGTTGCCGCCATTCCACTTGGAACGGCGGTCGCCTTCGCCTTTTACATACTTCTGACGCGTGGGCTGACGCGACGGTTCCATCCCGTGGTGTTACAATTCCACACGGGCCTGATAGCCAGCCTGTTTTGCATTCCCGTCTTGCTTCTGGCCGAAGGTTCCGGGTCTGATCTGTTTGATCCTGTTTGGCCGAGCGACATCGTCTGGCTATGGCTTTTTGGAGCCGGGTTTTTCGCCACTGTAAGCCATATGATGATGACCTACGCCCTATCGCTCGCCCCATCCGCCACGCTTGCCCCACTGCAATATTTCGAGCTGCCGGTGGCGACGATTTTCGGATATCTCGTATTCAACGATTTTCCAAACACACTAAGTCTGATCGGTATTGGCGTTATCATTGGTGCGGGGCTCTACATGATCCACCGAGAGAGGATCGCAGCCAAACACCTAGTCAGCGCACACGCAACCCCTCCGATCTAAAACGAAACTAACTTCCACCCAACGACATCCGTTGGGCTCCCCCGGGGCAACGCGGTCGAACAATGCTGACATTTGTAACCGGTGCGGCAACTTCCAATGCAAAATCTGCAATCAATCGCATTTGGCGTATGCATTCCATTGTTGCGTCTCAAGGTTTTGCGATTAGTCATGGTGTTGATCTCTGCATGAAAGGCCGGATCAATGACTCTTCCCGGACCACGTGCTTTTGGATTGGTTGCAGCACTTGCCACAGTGACGATCTGGGCGGCATTCATGCTTGTCACGCGATTTGCAGTACAGAGTAGCTTCACCGTTGAAGAACTTTTGATCCTGCGTTTGATGCCGGGTGCCTTGGTCATGGCCCCTGTTATGTGGCGACTTGGAGTGATGCCGCGCGGGGTGTCTTGGCCTCGCGCACTCGTGCTGATGGTTGGCGCGAGTGCCGTGTTTCCCTATGTGGTGTCAATGGGTCTGGCCTATGCGCCCGCTTCGGACGGAGGCGCGCTAGCTCCGGGCATGCTGCCTTTTTGGACGGCTCTGGCAGCTTACTTCATGGCCGGAGAAACGACCGGCCCACGCCGTAGGGTCGGACTTGCGATGATCTTGACCGGCGCAATGATCGTCAGCCTATGGCAAATACTCACAGGTACTGACGAAGGTGCTTGGAAAGGCCACCTGATGTTCTTGACCGGGTCGGGATGTTTCGCGATCTACTCCATCATTTTTCGTCAAAGCGGGCTCAGCCCGTCGCACAGCTTGGTCATCGGGCTGTTTTGGGGCACGGTGCTCATTACACCTATCTTGCTGGCCACGGGCAACGTGACATTTGCCACGTCCAGTTTGTGGGACATCGCTGTGATGATCGTCCTTCAAAGCTTGATAATTGGAATTTTGGCGATGTTTCTGTTCGGGTACGCTGTGCAGCTTCTCGGCGCCGCCGAAACAGCCGCCTTTGGCGCATTGACCCCAATACTCGCGCTCCTTGGGGGCGTAGCTTTTCTGGATGAATCGATAACCCCGATCAAAGTTTTTGGCATCACCCTCGTTGCCGGGGGTGTCTTCCTTGCATCTGGCATTCTGAGCAAGTCTCACTCAGCCTCTGCACCCCAAAACACAAATGACTATCTTTGAAAAATACGGACCCAAGCTACCCGTTGGCAGATGTTGCATAATTTGTCAGTAAGGGCGGACACCGGACCTAGCTGCACGCGCAAACCTACATAACCCAAAGCGGTCGTTCGCCGCGCAGGTCTCGGATGTCTCAGTTGCGGACCTATCGGCCGTACGCTGCACCTGCAAACTAGCCAGATCCAAGTTTCGAAGTTGCGCAGGAAGCGGACTTTGCAAAGCCAAGTACCCTGATTCACCAGCAGGCACACTCGACCCAATGCAGTCATTTATCGAGAAACGCATTGTGACTTCACCAAACTGGACATTCACTGCACCGCCAAAATGAACATGTGGTTCAGATCTTGGACTACCATGATTGTTCTATATGTTCAGTGTTCAGCCTTTGGCGTACCAACCATTGTCAACATAGGTCGCGTTACCATTCACAAAGCTGGCTTCGTCAGATGCCAGGAACACAACGGCAGCTGCCACTTCTTCAGGATAGCAAATACGCCCCTGCGTGGCCGCCATCCCTGAGTCTTCCCACTCCTGCCCGGCAGCATCCAACTCGGCGATCTCCTTGAGGCCATGCGCGGTTTCGACAAAGCCCGGGCAGACGGCATTACAGCGGATACCTGCATCGCGATACTCGGTTGAGATTGTGCGGGCAAGTTGCAGAACCGCCCCCTTCGACATGCAGTAAACCGACTCGAGTGCATAGCCCAGTTCGGCGGCAATCGACGAGGTGATGACAATAGACCCACCTCCGTTTGCGCTCATGTCCTGAACCGCCCGACGGCAAGTCAGAAAGGCTGATTTCACGTTTACGTCCATCAGCAAGTCGTATTCTTCTTCGCTGGTTTCATGCATCGCTTTGACGATGATTGTGCCAGCATGATTGAACAGAACGTTGTACGGCCCAAAGGTATCAAGTGCGGCATCAAAGGCGGCGTTAATTTCGGCATCCTTGGTCACATCGGCATGAAAAAAGGCAGCCTCGCCGCCAGCGTCGCGGATCATGTCGACGGTTTTTTGCCCCTCTTCATCCTGAATATCGAAGATGCTGACCTTTGCGCCTTCTTCGGCAAACATCAGCGCGGTGGCCCGGCCCATCCCAGTGGCACCTCCAGTGATGACAGTAACTTTTCCGGCCAGGCGGCCATTGGGAGTCTTCAGGCTTTTGGTCATTTCGGTGTCTCCCCTAAAAGGACGTTAGATGCATTCTCCGCCATCGATGACCAAAGCGTGCCCGGTCATGAAAGTGGACATGTCAGAGGCCAAGAACAGGATGGAATCGGCTATTTCATCGGTGGTTCCCCAGCGCCCCATCGGGATCGTTTGCGCCACATAGTTTTCAAGGTTTTCGCGGCTTCCCATCTGGGTCTCGAACCCGGCATTGAAGGGCGTGTCAATAAAGCCCGGACACAGCGCGTTGAAACGCACATTGTGTTTGGCATAGTCCGCGGCCATCTGGCGGGTCATGGCGACAACCGCATGTTTGGTCGTCGCATAGGCGATCATCTCGCGGTCGTATTGAACGCCTGAGTTCGACGAGGTGATGATGATGCTTCCGCCGCCTTGATCGCGCATGTGCCCAACAGCCGCGCGCGATGCGATAAAATGCGACCGCACGTTCAGCCGCCACGACATATCCATACCTTCGACTGGGACCTGCTCCAGATTTCCCTCGATCTGGTAGCCAGCATGAGAGTGCAGAACATCAATGCGCCCATAGGTTCTGACGACCCTGTCGACCTCAGCCTTGACCGCCTGATCGTCGGTAACGTCCAGCCCCGACGAGACCGCCTCCAGCCCCTCGCCCCGCAGGTCTTCGACCACCAACGCGGCCTTCTCGGCGTCTAGATCTGTCACCACCACCTGCGCACCATGGCGCGCCATGGCCATCGCACCTGCCCGGCCAATGCCTGAACCAGCGCCGGTGACCAGAACAACCTTGCCGTCGAGCATCGGAAATGTCTGGGCCTTGAGAGATTTTTCCGCAAGGGTCATCGGGACTTCTTGCCTCCGCGTTGAAGCAACAGCTGGGCGGTAATCAGCAGGAACAGGGACACACCCATCACCATCGTCCCGATTGCGTTGATTTCCGGGGTCACGCCACGTCGGATCGACGAGAAGACATAAATTGGCAGCGTCGTCTCGGAACCTGCCACGAAGAATGCGATGATGAAGTCATCAAAGCTGAACGTGAAGCTGAGCAGAAAGCCTGCGAGAATGGCGGGAAAGATCATCGGCAGTGTAACCTGCCGAAACGTCCCCATCGGCGTGGCATAGAGGTCCGAAGACGCTTCGGTCAGGGCACGGTCCATGCCAGCAAGCCGGGCGCGCACGATAATCACCACCAACGCCATAAGGAACATAGTGTGGGCTGCAATCAAAGACCCAATCCCCATGCGTAGCTTCGGAGGCTCAAACCCGTTTGGCCAGATCGCTGCAATCAATGGATTCAATTGGTCAAACACCGTCACAAGACCAATCAGGGTGGCAATGCCGATCACGATGCCGGGAATCATCACTGCGACATAGATCAACATATCAAAGGCCGCGCGTACCGGACCACGAATGCCTTGCAATGCCACGGCTGCCATGGTGCCAAAGACGCTGGCACAAAGCGCTGAGCAAAACGCCACGATCAGGCTGGTTTCCAGTGCATCCATCACAAACGGATTGGACAGCGCTTTGCTGTACCACATGGTTGAGAACCCCTGAAGCTGGCTCGCGTGGCGTCCAGCGTTAAAGCTGAACAGGGCGATCACACCAATCGGGATGTAAAGAAAAAGGTAAACGCAGATTGCATAAAGTCTCATCTGTTCACCTCACATGATCGACACGTCTTCACGGCTTGCGCCGAGGCGGCTGATGAGCCGCATGTAGATCGTGACTGTAATCAGCATGACCACCACAAGGGTGACTGCCACCGCCGATCCGTAAGCCCAATTGCGCGATTGCAGGAACAGATCGACCAGCGCATTGCCGACAAAGAAGACTTTGCCACCACCCAGAAGCGCGGGGATCAGATATTCACCCATCAAAAGGATAAAGACGAGCATACAGCCGGTCGCAATGCCGGGGATCGAAAGTGGGAGCGTGATCTGCAAAAAGGTTTTCCAGGGCTTCGCGCCCAAGTCTGACGAGGCCTCGAGCAGGCGTTTGTCCAGCTTGTCTAGGCTGACATAAATCGGGAACACCATCAGTGGCAGATACCCGTAGATAATGCCAATGAGCACCGCGAATGGCGTGTTGATCAGGCGCACGCCTTCAATTCCAACCCAGTCCAGCATCGCGGGAATGCCGCGTCCCCCCAACAGGAAAATCCAAGCATAGCTGCGGATCAGGATCGAGGTCCAAAACGGCACAATCACCAGAACCAGTAGAATGGTTTTCCACCTGGGACTCGTTTTCACGGCCAGAAAATAGGCCAATGGATAGGCGATAAGCAGTGCTGACAAGGTTCCGATCGGAGCCAGTGTCATTGTATTCTTGAATGCTGCCCATCGCGCCGGCAGGTTGGCATACTGTTCAGTGGTGAGAGCGAGCACAACGCCACCGGACGCTGCTCGCTCTCCAAAGCTAAAGATGAAAACAACTGTCAGCGGGATGATGAGCATCACCAGAAACCAAGTTCCGGCAGGCGCTAACAACAGCCAGTTACGAGTACGTTGCGTCATGTTGTTTTCATCCAGTCCCGATCAGGCCGACTTGAAGCGGGCCATCAGTTCCGCACGGTTTGGGTCGGTCAGCGTGACCGCTGCACCAAACTCGAGCGGGCTCAGCAGCTCTTCCGCCGGGAAGATGATCGGATCGTTCTTCAGGTCCTCGGGCAGTTGGTCATAGGTTCGGGAATCCGCCGTAGGATAACCATGCGCCAACACTTCTTTCGCGTTCACACTCGGATCCAGCATGAAGTTGATCAAAGCATAGGCCGCAGCCTTGCGCTCTGAGCTTTTCGGAATGGCCCAGTAGTCACTCCAGATTTCGCCACCCTCTTTGCCAAGCACATAGGCGATCTCGGGTATATCGGTGTTGAGCTGTTTGCCGTCACCAGACCAGCAGATGGTCAGCCATGCGTCGCCATTGCGCATACCCGGCTGATAGTCCGATGTGATCGCGAAAAGATGCGGTTTCACGTCGATCAGCAGTTTCTCGGCATCCGCGAGCTCTTTTTCGTCAACCGAGTTGAATGAGTATCCGAATGCGTTCAGCGCGCTGCCAATGGTGGTCAGCTGATAGTCGTGCACGATGGTACGACCCGAGAACTTGTCCATGGTGATGTCAAAGAACTCTCTCCACGACGAGATCGCATTTCCGCCGTTGTGTTTGGTGTTCACGGCCATACCGGTCGATCCCCAGTTCTTGGGAACGCCGTAGAGCTTGCCGTTAACCGAGCCTGCCTCGGCGTAACGCGCATCAAAGGCCGACGCGTCATAGTTCGGTAACAACGAAGTATCCAGGGGTTCGATCAGGTCCTCTTTGACGTAATCCTCGAAGGTGTAGTTGGTCGGTACATAGACATCCCAACCGGTGGCACCGGCCTGAAGCTTGGCCAGCATCTCCTCGTTTGAGCCGAACACGTTGACCTGTACATGCGCGCCAGTCGCCTCGGTAAAGGCGTCAAAGTTGGCTGGATCGTGATAGTTTGGCCAAGTGGCCAGAACCACGCGATCACCAATATCGGCAGCAAATGCGGGCTGCGGGCGCAGACCGGGCACCGAAGCCCCCATCACGGTCGCTGCGGCACCAAGGCCAGTCACATTCAAAAAATGACGTCGTGTGATCGAGCCCTTTCTGTAGCTCTCAAGCTTTTCCATGAACTCCTTTTTGGAGATATGGTCGATGGTTTTCTTAGTCATTGTCTTTCCTCCCTGTCGTTATGGTCTTTGGTTAGTTTCGGTCGAGTATCAGCGCCGCTGTCGCCTCCCACGACACCGTTGCCGTGTCACCCACGGCAAATGCGCCTTCGGCGAGGTCAGCCTGACGCGGCGCAAGCACAAGAAAGTCGCCGAGGGTTTCGTGGGTCACAAGATATTCGGTGTGCTCTCCAAGAAAGATCCGGTTGTGGACCTCAACTTGAAGCCCCTCGCCCTTTCGGTTCAGCTTCATCTGCTCCGGACGCACGCTGATACAGACATCCTGACCTTCCGTCAGGCCTTCGCCAACTGTACCCTGAACCTGCATTCCGTTGTCCAGAACTACGGTCGACAGCTCATCGGATAGCTGCGTTAACTTGCCATTGAAGAAGTTGGAAGTTCCCACGAAATCAGCAACATATCGCGATTTTGGGCGATCATACAGTTCCTGAGGGCTGCCGATTTGTACAATCCGGCCCTCACGCATGATACAGATCCGATCACTCATCGAAAGCGCTTCTTCCTGATCGTGCGTTACCAGCACAAAGGTGATGCCCAACTGGCGTTGCAGGTCTTGCAACTCGATCTGCATTTCCTTGCGCAGCTTGCGGTCAAGCGCGGCCATGGGCTCGTCCAGCAACAAGAGTTTCGGTTCGTTGATGATCGCGCGAGCCAAGGCAACGCGCTGTTGCTGGCCGCCGGACATCTCCCAGATCTTGCGATCCTCAAAGCCGGCCAGCCGTACCACATCTAGGGCCTTGCGCACCCGTTCCGCAATCTGCGCCTTGGGTGCGCGCGGGCGAATCTGGCGCAGCCCATAGCCAATGTTCTGAGCTACGGTCATGTGTGGGAACAGTGCATATTGCTGGAACACCATGTTTACCGGACGGTGGTGCGCATCAAGCGTATTCACAACTTCGCCATCCAGCAGCACATCCCCTTCGGTGGGAGTTTCGAAGCCTGCCAGCATGCGCAGAGCTGTTGTCTTGCCGCACCCGGATGGGCCCAGAAATGACAGGAACTCGCCCTCGGCGATCGAAAGGTTCAAATCACTGGCGGCCAACACTTCGCCGAAACGCTTTGTCACGCCACGAAGTTCCGCGATCGGTTTCCTGTCAGCTGGCTCAGCGCCGCCAGCATATCCCCCATTTTCCATTTATTCGTATCTTTTTCCGATTTGCTAGCTACTATCGATATTAGAAAAACTGTAAGAAAATCTTATTTCAGTGTATATACCACGTTTTTGGTATATCAATCTGAATAGCGGGGCACGGAGGAGGATCATGAAAGTTCTGTACGAAGCAACCGGAACGCTCATTGACGCTATCGGCACAGAGAGCTTTGCACAAACTTTGTCTGATACGCTAAGGCAGATCACCCCTTTCGATTACACTGTCGTATTCGGGTACTTTGGCCAGGCACGCCCTTTGGATTTGTTTGACGATTTCCCAAGAAACAAACGCAAGGTTTTTGTAGAGGATTATCAGGAAGGCCCTTACCTGCTTGATCCATTTTATCTGGTTTGCGAAACGGATTTCGTTCCGGGGCTGCATCGAATACGCGATCTGGCACCGGACAGGTTTTTTCAGGGCGAGTACTATCGCAGCTATTATGCCCGCACCGGGCTTGCCGAAGAAATGGGTTTTGTGATCCGGCTGCCCGAATCCGCCAATGTGGTTGTTTCAGTGATGCGTGCACAAAAAGCCTTTTCAGCCAAAGACTTCAGGCAACTCAGTGAATTCTGGCCTGTTGTTCAAGCTGCGTGCAAACGACACTGGGCCGATCTTGCCAACCGGTTTGGACCTGTCGAAGGCGGGGCAACAGATGATGGCCTTTACCAGAGCGTAGCCCTTGCCTTTACCAATTTCGGACAGGATGTCCTTACCCCAAGAGAACGCCAGGTCGTCGAATACACACTCAAAGGGCATTCCGCAGACGCAGTGGGGCGTATTCTCAAGATTTCACCGGGTACAGTACGTATCCACCGAAGAAACGTATACTCAAAACTACAAATCCGGTCTCAGGGAGAGTTGTTTTCAAAGTTCATTGATGCGTTGGTTTCAGGTGGGTCTCCTTAGCCAACAAGCCTCGCGATAACAGCGAATGGCTGCTTCCGCCTATGCCCTAACTCCAGAGCAGCCTTGCGCCCTTGTTCGGATACCGCTTAGGGCTACGTTCTAACTAATGCACTTGCAGCAGTTCGGCTGCGGATTCACGTCTGCAAGGGGCTGCGAACGGCCTGATGCGTTCGCAGCATCCGATACGGTTAACAAGGACCGAAATGGGCTCAGTACTGCCATTCGTTGCAACCTGCATATACGTCTGCTTTGCCGCTTTCATCAGTTTTTTGTTTTGTAGGTCCAGAGCCTAAGCTCCGGACCTATAACGGCCCTGAATAAGTTCTACCGTGGTTGTTGGTAAGAAACCAGAACCGCCACGGCATGGCCCGGTTTATACATCCCCCGTTAAGGTACAAGCGGGTTATACCTTGGTGGATTACGTAGAATAATATTCTGTGACCACCTTGGAAACGGTACGCAGTGAGCATGCATATTGCTCGGCCACTCTTTTAAAGCTGACGCCGCTGTCTACAAGCTTGACGATTTGTTCTTTCTCTTGCTGGGATAGCGCGCCCGGATGCAATCCATTGCGCACGGCATCTGCCTTGTTCTCTGCAATGGTGCCGTATCGCAGGTTGTCCAGATTGTTGTTCTGAGCGTCGTCGTCATAGTGCAGGACATGCATTCCGTCTGGGCAAGGGCCAACAAACGCTGCCAAGACTAACGCGTGAACATAAGGCTTTTCCATTTTGCCCTCATCATTGCGTAAATCAACGCGCAGATGTGC
>JBPCWT010000147.1:0-11372 GCA_051009255.1 Ruegeria sp.
GCTGTATGATGTGGACGGCACAATCGCCCGATTGAAGCGTGTCGTGGATCAGGTGATCTGACCGCCCGGGCCTTAACGTACGCCAAGACCCATTTGCATCAGGGTTTTGCGAACAGTTGGCAAAGAATAAAGGGCGTTGAGACCCAGTGCGCGTGCATCGCGCAACGGGCGCGCCTCGATCATCGAGGCGCGATTTAACAGGTCGATGCCCTTTACGCGCAGATCAATCTCGGTGTGGCGGGCCTTGTGATAGGCATCCAGCATCCGGGCGTCGCCCAGTCCTTCGGGCTTGGCCTGAGCTAAATCCAGCAGGCAGCGCAGATCGCCCAAGGACATATTCAGCCCCTGTGCGCCAATTGGCGGAACCACATGCGCGGCCTCGGCCATTAGCGCGATGCGTTCTCCGGACAGACGCTCGGATGATTGGCTGATGATTGGCCAGATCGTGCGGCGCGAGGCAAGTTTCAATGGTCCGAACAAGCCGCAGGATCGTTCGGTCATTGCGGCTTCGAATGCCTCGGGTTCCATGTTCAGCAGGTCAACCGCGCGGGGGCCGCGCTCCATCCAGACAATTGCCGACGATGGTTGTCCTTGCCAATCTGGCAGGGGGACAAGCGTGAAAGGGCCGCCCGAGCGGTGAATTTCGGTTGAAACGTTTTCATGCGCTATGGGGTGGGTGACGGCAAAGGCCAGCGCCTTTTGCCCATATCGGGTCGTGCGAACGTTGATGCCTGCGGCCTCGCGCATGGGAGAGTTGCGACCGTCTGCTGCTATCACCAGATTGCAGCGAATGCGGCTGTCGTCGCTAAGGCCAACCTTTGCTTCGGCGGTGCGGGTGAACAGGCTGACCGTCCCGGTGCCGGGGCGAAAATCCACGTTCGGCAGTTCTGCCAATCGTGCCACCATCTCGCGCTGAAGCAACCAGTTGGGCAGGTTCCATCCAAATGGTTGGTCAGATATGTCAGCTGCGTCGAAATCCCTTACGACACGTGGTTCAGGCAACTCTCCACCAGCATCGACGATACGCATGATTTGCAATGGTGCCGCATGTTCGTTCAACCGTTCCCAAAGACCGCATTGGTCCAGCAAACCACGCGCAGGTTGGAGGAACGCTGTTGTGCGCAGGTCAGACCCTTCGACGTCCCGTTCGGTAATAGGTGGGCTGGGATCGACGCAGACAACGTCGAACCCCGCCGCCCCAAAGGCTGTGGCAGCGGTCAGCCCTGCAATGCCGCCGCCGGAAATCAGGATATCGCAACTGTCAGTCATGGTGCATATCTCCGTTGTCGGCGCAGCCTAGGCCTGAAATACACAGGCCGCCAAGTGACATCCTGTCCCGCAGGGCGTTTGGGTAATTCTGGGGATGAGACGGATTAAAGCTCTGTCAGAATCATGGCGTCAGATCAGGCGGGCAAGAAACTGGCCCAGGTCATCCGTATGATGGTGGATGTGGTCGGCATCGTGCGGTTCAGGTGCCACGTGAATCGTGCGCATTCCCATCTGGTGCGGTGCTGTCAGATTGCGCGGTTCGTCTTCGAACATGGCGGCTTTGTCTGCCTGAATACCGTCTTGCGCAAAGATAGTTTCAAAGGCGGCGCGTTCTGGTTTGGGGCGATACCCGGCATGTTCAACCCCATAGATGGCGTCAAACAAATCATCCAGACCACGCGATGCCAGAACTTGTTCCGCATAAGGGGCGCAGGCGTTGGTGTATACGATTCGACGACCCGGGAGCGCCCTGATGCAATCGGCAAGCTGTGCATCGGGTTCCATATGGCTTAGATCAACTTGATGGACCGCGTGCAGGTAAGGTTCAGGGTCCAGATCATGCTCGGCCATTAAACCAGCCAGCGTCGTGCCATACTGTTGCCAGTAATGAGAGCGCAGCCGGTCAGCCTCGGCCCGGTCCACCCCCAGAGCCTCGACAACATAGTCGGTCATCAGCACCTCGATCTGATCGAACAGGCGCATATGTGGCGGGTAAAGCGTATTGTCCAGGTCGAAGACCCATTGAGTGACGTGAGTGAATGCAGGTTTGACCATGATTTGGGTTTAGTCCGGGTCAACGCGGTTTTCAATGCCGCACTTGATTGCGCAGGTACCTCGCGGATAGACAGGTTCGAGCACAGGGGAAAACCACAGATGAGCCAGACGCGCCAACCCAGCAAGGACGCCTATAGCCTAATCCTCGAAGCGATCGATGTAGGGGTCTACAAACCCGGCGATCGATTGGTTGAAAGCGAATTGGCCGAACGTTTTGGCGTATCGCGTACACCGATCCGCGAGGCGCTGCAGCGATTGGAAACGCAATCCTTACTGGAACGGGACGGCAGGTCGCTGATCGTGGCGTCGCTGGACCATAACCAGATGGCGGAATTGTATGTCGTACGGCGCGAGCTAGAGGGTTTGGCAGCACGGCTTGCAGCCAAACACGCGACCGAAGAGGAAATTCAGGTCCTGCGAGATCTGGTCAAAGCTGACGACGCGCTGGTTGATGATCCAACGGCATTGTCGCGTGCAAACCGCAGATTTCACGAACAAATACATCTGGCGTCTCATAATCGCTACCTTGTACAGCAACTGAATCTTGTTCACCGTACGATGGCATTGATGGCAACAACGTCGCTGGCTGTTCGGGGACGGGGGGAAATCGCGCAGAGCGAGCACAAAGGTATTGTCGAAGCAATCGCCGCGCGCGACGAAGATGCGGCAGCAAAAGCGCTGAGAGAGCATATTTCGATCGCCTTTATGACGCGGTTGAAACAGGACGCGGTTATGCGCGAGAACTAGCCGTCAGGTTTCAGCATTTTCTTCCAATGCGTGTCCATGCTGGGTTTTGTCCCAGTAAAATGGATTGTGCACCAGGTCCCACAGCGCCTTGTAGACGGCAATCACGCCAAGTGGGTAGTAAAACATCATGGTTGGCACCTACGGGATCAGGAACCGTCTTTCCCTTGATGAAACGGCAACCATGCCGATCAGGACGTTTGATAACTCGGCTGCCAAAAACAGCGCCGAAAACCCGATAAGAGCGGCGGATGAGAATACATGCTGAAATGGCTGTGAAATTCCCAGAAACGTTAGCCAGAAAACCCACAACACCGGTGCAAGCAGGAATTGCCCCAAAGTGCCAAGGAAAAACGCCTGTACCCCAAAAAACTTAACCGGCCCGAGGTCTTTCAGAAGCCGCAGCGGCGCACGCATATGCACAAGGTACGTGACCATAAATCCCTTCAACCACCGGGACCGCTGTTTTACCCAAGGCCAGGCACGAAAATTCGCCTCTTCATAAGTGGCGGTGTTCAGGATTTCCGTTCGATAACCCGCGCGACATAACCGGACACCCAGATCAGCGTCTTCGGTCACATTATGGGCGTCCCAGCCACCCAGTTCGATCAGTCGGTTTCGTTTGAAAAAGAAAGTGGTTCCACCCAGCGGTACCACAAGACCCATGCGCGCGATGCCAGGCAGGATAACGCGAAACCAGCTGCAATATTCAATCGTGAAACACCGCGAACGCCAGTTTGTACGGGGATTGTAGAAATCCAGCGCACCTTGCAGGCAAACGACATCGTCAGGCGCATTGGCAAACTTGTCCACGACCTTTTCGATTTGATCCGGGAGCGGCGCATCTTCGGCGTCCCAGACCCCCAGAATTTCACCGCGACAAAAATCCAAGGCGTAGTTCATCGCCCGTGGTTTGGTGGTCAGGCCATTCAGGTCGGGAACTTCGACTACACGCATCCAGTTTGGCAAGGTTACATCCGCCAATGTGTTGCGTGTTACCTCATCTTTTTCCTCCAGCACAAGTATGACATCCAGCAATGCCTTTGGGTATGTCAGCCGTTGCAGACGCTCGATCAGGGCAGAGGCGACCTCGCGCTCTTTGTAGAGTGGGACGAGGACCGAAACACAAGGTAAACGGGTATCCGCTTCATAATTGTTCAAACACTTGTCACCGACCGTAAATAGATTGCTTGCAAATGTAAGCAAGCCTGCGACGCGAAGCGCCATGAACATGATTAGGGTAAGAACCGTCAGAAAAAACAATAATGCCAGTGCGGTTGCCGGCGCAGCCAGAAAAACAAGTAACAGCGCAGCGCGGAAAGCAATCAGCGCAGCCGGGGGGCGGGGCTGCCAGTTGCGACAGCTTTGATTGTCGGCAACCCGTGTTTCGGCAAATCGGGCAAGGGCAGGTGAAAAACACGCTGATATGGCGCGATCGATCTGGGCGCTCTCTGCAAGAACCGGAATAAATCTCAAATCATCTTCGCGCAATTGTTCCGCAACGATGTCGAAATGATCGGGTCGGGCGGTTGCAACCAGTATGATTGGTCCCATCCGCATCCAAGGGATCACGTTATGCTTTAACCAAAATTCAACCGGCTTGATTTCGCAGAGCTTTGGTGACGGGACGATGTTCTGCAGATCGGCGATTGGCACACCGCTTTGCTCGGACAGTGCATCAAGAACCGCACCTCGGTCTGTCCACCCCTGACCAACTATGATCTCGCCCAGTTGGGTGTTCTGAGTGGTCTGAAGTTTGAGCGCTTGTTGCAACTGCGATTGGGTGATCGCGCCGCGGGAAACAAGGCCGATCCCCAATGGCTTGCGCGGCATCGAATGGGCAATGGGTTGCGCCGATACCAGATTTAAAAGGTTTTGCTCGACCATTTGCGAACCCTGACGTTACTTGGCAAGTGTCAGGGTTGATCAAACAGGGTTAATGCAGGGTTAAGCGCGTGCTTTTCGTTCTGCCATCGCCGCCGAGAAACGCTCGAACAAATAGAAACTGTCCTGTGGTCCCGGTGACGCCTCGGGGTGGTACTGAACCGAGTAAACCGGGCGGTCTTTCATACGAATACCGCAGTTGGACCCGTCAAATAGCGAACGGTGGGTTTCCACCACACCGTCAGGCAAGGATTGCGCGTCAACTGCGAAACCGTGGTTCATTGAGGTGATTCCCACTTTGCCAGTTTCCAGATCCTTGACCGGGTGGTTCGCACCGTGGTGGCCGTGGTTCATCTTGACTGTCTGGCCACCAAGGGCCAGCGCCAGCATTTGGTGGCCTAAACATATCCCGAAAACCGGCAGTCCGGTGTCCTGCAAAATCTCTTTGATCATAGGCACGGCGTATTCACCGGTGGCCGCAGGATCGCCCGGACCATTTGACAGGAAAACGCCGTCTGGTTCATGTGCCAGCACTTCGGCGGCGGTGGACGTCGCAGGCAGAACGGTAACATCGCAGCCAGCCGACGCCAGACATCTAAGAATATTGCGCTTGGCACCGTAATCCAGCGCTACAACTTTGTGCGCTGGAGCCTTTTGCCGCTTGTATCCATCCGGCCAAGCCCAACGCATTTCGTCCCAGCGATAGCTTTGCGAACAGGTGACGTTCTTGGCCAGATCCATGCCTTCGAGCCCCGCAAACTGGCGGGCGGCAGCAATCAGCTTTTCTATGTCAAAGTTGCCCTCGGGATCATGTGCCAGCGCTACATGCGGTGCGCCCTGTTGGCGAATGGCGCGTGTCAGGCGACGGGTGTCTATACCGCCAATTGCGATACGGCCCCGCCTGGCCAGCCAATCCTTCAGCTCTTCGGCCGCGCGCCAGTTCGACGGTTCGGTTGGATCCCATTTGACAACCATTCCATCCGCGACCGGGTCGCCGGTTTCGTCGTCATCCGGGTTCACGCCAACATTGCCGATATGCGGGAAGGTAAAGGTCACGATCTGCCCGGCATAAGACGGGTCGGTCATAATCTCCTGATAGCCGGTCATTGCCGTGTTAAAGCAAAGCTCGGCCACGGTTTGTCCTGTGGCGCCAAACCCTTGTCCGTAGAACAGCGTTCCATCGGCCAAAGCCAGACATGCGGTGGGCTTGGACGTGGCGTTCTGGGCCATGGCACGACTCTCCTGCAGGGTAAATCGGCGCATTCGTAAGGGGGTTGAGCCGCTGCGTCAAGTCTGTTCAAATTTTAGGCGATGCTTATTTTTCAATAGGTTATGCATAACCGCCCCCGGTTGTGCCGCGCTTTTTGTTTCGATATGGTCGGGGTTCCGGATCCATGGGGATGGGCAGATTAAATGGATATGCGAACACGGGTGAATTCCGCCCTAAAACAAGCAATGAAAGACAAAGCCGCTGAACGGCTGTCTACATTGCGGTTGATCAATGCTGCGATCAAAGACAGGGATATCGCGACGCGCGGGTCCTCTAACGAGGAGGCAGCAGGTTGCGGTGATGCCGAGGTTCTTGAAATCCTTGGGAAAATGACCAAGCAGCGTAAGGAAAGCGCCCGCGCCTATGAAGAAGGCGGACGCCTTGATCTGGCGGAACGCGAACTGCGCGAAGTCGAAGTGATCGAAGAGTTTCTGCCAAAACAGTTGGATGACGACGCGGTTACAAAGGCGATCAAGACTGCGATCACGTCAACCGGTGCGGGATCTATCCGGGATATGGGCAAGGTGATGGGCGAGCTAAAGTCGCGGTATACCGGCCAGATGGATTTTGGCAAAGTTGGCCCGATGGTCAAAGATCAACTTTGCGCTGCGTCGAACGGCAACAGCTGAATTATCGGTTCTTTGGTGTTGTTATCTGCTGCGCGGCTGGTTCGCGCAGCTTTTGGACCAGTTCATCGTACAGCGCGATACGTTCTTCTTGGGAAAGAAATGCGCCAATTTCAACTGTGCGTCCTTCGCCAGCAAGTGTGACGTAACTGGGCACTGGCCCACCTATTTCATGCATCTCAGGGCGTGCCCAGTATCGATTGCAAGTCCACTCCTGCTGTGTGCTGCTTGGATTGTGGCGCACCAGCCGGGCGTGGTTTCCGGACAGCGTCAGAACCTCGAGCACGCTGCGTGCGCGATAGTTCATTTCCAATGCCACCCACAGGCCGAATACGGTCAGCAGCATAAATGGCAGCAACCCCCATAACAGCACCGAACCAAGCACCGCGATTAACGGGACAAGCCCAAATAGAAAAATGGACAGAATGAAAATCATTGCCCCTTTGGGTGGCAATGAATTATGCGGCCAGAGCCGCAATTCCTGTTCCGTTTCGGATTTCTGTTTCCACCTATAGGGCATGGCACAAAAATAGCATTTCTTGATGGCAAGTCGAGCTTATGGAGCGGTGGTTCAGGCTAAATTACATGCCCGACACGCGACCATGAATATGCATCATCCAGCCGGTCATCACCCCAGAATACCTCTCCCCGGACGACGAAACTGGGGGCGCCAAAGATACCTGTAGAGACGGCAGTTTCGGTTTCCTTTTCCAGCGCCTCCACAGCATCGGGTTCGCGTGCGCGCGCTATAACTAACAACGGATCCTGATCGCATCGGTGAAGGGCTTCGGCCAAGGCCGTTTCGGCACCGGCTTCGACGCCTTCTTCGAACCAGATGCGGTACAGCGCCTTGGTGAATTTTTTTCCCCAATCTTCTTGCATGCCCAGCAGGGCGATCTGGTTTGCCAAAGGCAGATCAGAAATCGGGCAGGGGGCGGGAAGGTTGGCGTGAACGTGATACTTGGCGGCTCTTCGTTCGATATCGCGCCACATGTATGTTGATTTTACCGGATTGCCTGCAAAGGGGATGTTCTTTTGGGCGGTCATTACCGTACGCACGTTGAAAGGTCGCCAGCGGACGGTTGCGTCACGTTCTACGCACCAGTCGTCCAACCGCATCACCGTCAGAAAGGAATACGTGCTGCCAATGGAGTACCAAAAATCAATCTCAGGCATCTTGAGGCTCCGGCTCATGCGTTTACCGCCCCTCGCAGAATAGCGAATTTTTGCGCGTCTGGCGACATTTACCGAAGTTTGTATTCCAAGCCGGACAAGAAAAAACCCCGCCGTTTAAGGCGGGGTTTCGAATTTGTCGTTGATCGGGGTTTAGTGCGCGTGGCCCTTATCCCAGTCTTCCTGCTTTGGCAGCTGCTCGAACGTGTGTTCAGGTGGCGGCGAGGGCAGGGTCCATTCCAGTGTGTCCGCGTATTCGTTCCAGTAATTGTTCTGGGTGATGCGCGCGCCGCGGAACAGCGCATAGAACACGATACCAAAGAACAGCAGGAACGAAGCAAACGAAATGAATGCACCAATGGACGAGACATAGTTCCACAAAGCGAATGCCTCGGGATAGTCGATGTAACGCCGTGGCATGCCCTGACGACCCAAGAAGTGCTGCGGGAAGAAGGTCAGGTTGGCGCCGATGAAGAACAGCCAGAAATGAACCTTGCCCCAGAACTCGGAATACTGGCGGCCCGTCATCTTGCCAAAATAAAAGTACACCCCGGCAAAGATCGCGAACACCGCGCCCAGCGACATCACATAATGGAAGTGGGCAACCACGTAATAGGTGTCGTGATACGCTCGGTCCACGCCTGCCTGACTAAGTACAACGCCGGTTACGCCGCCAACGGTGAAAAGGAACAGGAAACCGAACGCAAACAGCATTGGAGTTTTGAACTCGATCGAGCCACCCCACATCGTTGCAATCCACGAGAAAACCTTGACGCCCGTCGGGACCGCGATGACCATTGTGGCAAGCATGAAGTAGGCCTGCTGACGCAGTGACATGCCAACCGTGTACATGTGGTGCGCCCACACGACAAAGCCCAGAACGCCGATCGCGATAATCGCCCAGACCATCGGCAGATAGCCAAAGATGGGTTTGCGCGAGAAGGTCGCGATTACGTGGCTGATGATACCGAAACCGGGCAGGATCACGATGTAAACTTCGGGGTGTCCAAAGAACCAAAGGATGTGCTGGTACAGGATTGGATCGCCGCCACCAGACGGGTCAAAGAACGCAAATCCAAAGTTCCGATCCATCAGCAGCATGGTGATCGCGCCTGCCAGAACCGGCAGTGACAGCAGAATCAGCCACGATGTGACAAAGATCGACCAGCTGAACAGCGGTACCTTGAACAGGGTCATGCCAGGGGCACGCATGTTCAGGAAGGTGGTGATCATGTTAATCGCGCCAAGGATCGAGGAGGCGCCCGATACGTGCACGGCAAAGATCGCCAGATCCATGGACATGCCGCCTTCGGTCGTTGACAGCGGCGGGTAAAGAACCCATCCCACGCCCGAGCCAAGCTGATCATTGCCACCGGGACTTAACAGCGAGGCGACGCCCAGCGATGTACCTGCGACATACAGCCAGAAGGACAAGTTGTTCATCCGTGGGAATGCCATGTCCGGTGCACCGATCTGCAACGGCATGAAATAGTTGCCAAAACCACCGAAAAGCGCGGGAATGACCACGAAGAACATCATCAGAACACCGTGATAGGTGATCATTACATTCCACAGGTGTCCGTTTGGAGTGCATGGGTCGGCCATAAAACCTTCCAGGCACATGTACTGAACACCGGGGTGCATCAGTTCAAGCCGCATATAAACGGTCATCAGAACCGAGATCAGACCTGCGATAGCCGAGAAGATCAGGTAAAGAATCCCGATGTCCTTGTGATTGGTCGACATGAACCAACGGGTAAAGAACCCTCGCTGGTCTTCATGTTCGTGACCATGAATGGCTGCGTCTGCCATTTAGGTGCCTCCTGTTGCAACTAACCCGCGCTGTCAGACCTCTCTGACGCGCGGGGATTCCCGCTGGTTTTAGATTGCGTAGGGGTGACCTTCAATGGTCGAGTTTGATATGGATCAAGATTAATTGTCGCGGGGCAGGGAATGCCGACGCGATTTCTGGTCAATAAATTCGAATTTGGAGATGCTGAATCAGATTTCAACAGGTGATCGCGGCACTTGGCAGATGTCCGCCTGTAATCGTGGCTTGACCCATGCGAAACGGCACCTCAGAACAAGGGAAACTTAAGAACCGGAGTGTGACGATGACCCCTTATGATCCCGACAATGTGTTTGCCAAGGTTTTGAGGGGCGAGATCCCATCGACACGCGTTTATGAAGACGATCAGACGCTGGCCTTTATGGATATCATGCCGCGTTCCGACGGACATTTGTTGGTAATACCCAAAACACCATGCCGAAATGTGCTGGATGCCACGCCAGAGCAACTGGCAGCTGTGATTGCTACCGTGCAGAAGATGTCGCAGGCAGTGATCAAAGCGTTTGATGCCGATGGCGTTACGATCCAGCAGTACAACGAAGCCGCAGGCGGGCAAGAGGTGTTTCACCTGCACTTTCATGTCTTGCCTCGCCATGAGGGTGTTTCAACACGACCGCCGGGAAAAATGGGGGATTTTGACCTCATTGCTCAGTACGCTGAGAAGATCCGGTCGGCATTGGGCTGACATGATCGGCAGCGGTTGGTCTGCATCTGGGCTCAGACTGTCCTTGTTGCATGCCGAAAACATCTGAGATCAAGTTAAAGCGGATTTGCGCGACAATTTGGCGATAACTCACACGACACGTGAGTTGGAATGCAACGGAACCGGTTGAGAGGACGCATTGCGATTTGGTTATTTTGAAGATTGGGCAGGTGCCCATAAAATCGAATTGCCGTTCCGATATGGGGTCGGAACGGCAGACTCGTAACCAAGCACTTTTCGAATTTCTCGGGCAAGCCCGCGATCACCGGTTAACATACCACTCACTCTAGGGCGGTGAAATTACACTACACTGTGGAATTGCGGTTGTATCGCTTTGATATAAATCATGCTTAATTTTTAGCTGATTTCTGTCTAATTTTTGGTGAAAGCCAATGAGTTAAGAAACAGGGCGAAGCAATTGTTCGGATTGTTTTTTGTGGAATGAGTTTTTGGTCGATTCGATTAACCATGAAGTTTTGGAATCAGTCAGGCTTTGATTGGACTGAACACTTGATCAAAGGTCCGTCTTAATGCGACGTCCACATCCGCCATTGTGACCGGCAGGCCAAGATCAACAAGCGAGGTCACACCGTGTTCGTCGATCCCGCACGGGACAATGCCTGAAAAATGTTCAAGGTCGGGCTCTACGTTAATCGAAATACCGTGAAAGCTGATCCACTTTCTCAGTCGAATTCCGATAGCGGCGATTTTGTCCTCGGCCGGGTCGCCCGATGCTGTCAGCGGCCTGTCGTTTCGCCGGACCCAGACGCCAACGCGCCCGTCACAGATTTCCCCTTGGACGTTGAACTCGGCAAGTGCGGAAATTACCCAGGTTTCCAGCTGTTGAACGAACCGGCGTACATCGTGCCCACGCTTGCCTACGTCCAGCATGACATAAATTACCCGCTGTCCCGGCCCGTGATAGGTGTACTGCCCTCCGCGTTTGCTGGAATAAACCGGAAATCGGTCAGGGTCTGTCAGATCTTCGATCTTGGCTGAGGTACCTGCGGTAAAAAGCGGTGGATGTTCCAGCAACCAAATACACTCCTCAGCCTTGCCCGCGGCAATTGCCGCAGCGCG
>JBPCWT010000148.1:0-3500 GCA_051009255.1 Ruegeria sp.
AAGTAACAGGTACCGGCAAACTGACGGTCGCCCAGGCTGGTAAACAGCACGGCATGATCAAACGGTCCAACAAATTTCTGCGCAATGCCCGCGGCACAATGGTTCTTTCCGAGCCAGATACCCGCATCGTCAAGAAATTTATGCCTTACGCAGGCAAGTAAACCGTACACCGAATTTTCAGGAGTTAGATCATGGCCCGAGTTAAACGCGGTGTAACCGCCCACGCCAAACACAAAAAAGTTCTCAAGAAAGCCAAAGGTTATTACGGCGCCCGCCGCACCCAGATCAAGGTTGCCAAACAGGCCGTCGAAAAAGCCCAGCAATATGCCTACCGCGACCGCAAGGCCCGCAAGCGCGATTTCCGCAGCCTGTGGACCCAGCGTATCAACGCTGCCGCCCGCGAACATGGCTTGACCTATTCACGCCTCATTGACGGTCTGACCAAGGCCGGTGTTGAGGTTGATCGCAAAAACCTGTCGGATATGGCAATCAACCAGCCAGAAGCTTTTGCAGCTGTTGTTGCATCGGCTAAAAACGCGCTGGAATATCTGAAAGATACAACGCCAAACGCATTTGAAGCCGCTGTCAAAAGCTGACCGCGCTTCCAATTGACCGACGTAGATTTGGAACCCGTGGCAGCTGCACGCTGACGCGGGTTCTTTTGTTTTAAAGGCAACATTCATGAGTGACATCGAAACGCTGGAATCCGGCATATTGGCGCAGATCGAAGCGGCAGGCGACGAAGCTGCCCTGGAGCAGGTGCGGGTTTCAACTCTGGGCAAAAAGGGTTCTGTTTCCGAACAGATGAAGACGCTCGGCAAGATGAGCCCGGAAGAACGTCAGGTCATGGGTCCTGCCCTGAACGGATTAAAATCGCGTATCGGCGACGCGATAGCAACGCGCCGTGAAGTCGTCAAAAGAGCAGATATTGAGGCCCGCCTTGCAACAGAAAAGGTCGACGTCACCCTGCCCGTTCGCCCCAATCCGGTTGAAACTGGTCGAATTCACCCGATCTCTCAGGTCATGGATGAAATCACCGCAATTTTCTCCGATATGGGTTTTCACGTTGCCGAAGGCCCGGACATCGAAACCGACTATTACAACTTCACTGCATTGAACTTTCCCGAAGGACACCCGGCGCGGGAAATGCATGACACATTTTTCTTCAACCCGGACGAAAACGGTGAACGCCGGGTGCTGCGCACCCATACATCGCCCGTTCAGATCCGCACGATGGAAACGCAGAAGCCGCCCATTCGCATCGTCATCCCCGGAAAAACCTACCGTCAGGATTCCGACGCCACCCATTCTGCCATGTTTCATCAGCTGGAAGGGCTGGTGGTCGACAAGAAGACCAATATCGCCAATCTCAAATGGACATTGATGGAATTCTGCAAAGCGTTCTTTGAAGTTGATTCCATCGACATGCGCTTCCGTCCGTCATTTTTCCCGTTCACCGAACCAAGCCTTGAAGTTGATATTCAATGCGACCGCTCGGGCGCGGAGGTCAAACTTGGAGAAGGCAATGACTGGATGGAAATCCTCGGTTCAGGCATGGTTCACCCCAATGTCTTGCGTGCGGGTGGACTGGATCCCGATGTCTATCAGGGCTTTGCCTGGGGCATCGGCATCGACCGGATTGCTATGCTGAAATATGGCATGCCGGATCTTCGCCCCTTCTTTGAGGCCGATCAGCGCTGGATCAACCATTACGGTTTCCGGCCACTCGATATGCCAACTCTGTTTGGAGGACTAAGCGGATGACTCGTTTTTCTGATGCCGCGCTGCTGAAAGGCAAATATGCCCATAAGGTAGCCGAATTGAGGGCCGGCCAGCGCGCTGCCCCAAAAACCAAAGACTGGAACAAGGCATCCTGTGACAATCAGGCTGAAGAAACCGCCCAGGAAGTCGCCAAACATATTTTTGCGTTACAACAATCCGTCGACCAAAAATCAGAAAAGCTCGAAATTCTTCATTTCACATCTGTGGGAATGATGAAGGTGCTGGCTCTGATTCCCGGTGAAGGAGACGTGCTGCGCCTGGATGGCGTGCTTGAAAACGGAAATCCGGTTGCCCAGGCCATGCACGCATCGCAATTGTCTCTGACCTTCATCAAGGCCCCGTTAAAACTCGAAGATAACGAAGATGACGGGCTTGAAATCGGCTTTTTGATTTTTGATGAACTGACGAAACGTCGTAAGGCCAGAGACAAGCGTCTGCGCAAGCTGTCACTGAACACCACCCAAACAATACCCGCCGCCAAGAAAGCAGCCGGGAAATCCGGCAAGGCCAAGAAAGCACCAAAATGAAGTTCACCCTTTCCTGGTTGAAGGACCATCTCGAAACCGATGCCTCCCTCGATGAAATCGTCGAAACGCTGACCATGATTGGCCTTGAAGTTGAAGACGTTGACAACCGCTCGGCGTTTCAACCCTTCACCATCGCCAAGGTTTTGACGGCAGAAAAACATCCAGACGCCGATAAATTGCGCGTTTTGACCGTAGATCTGGGATCAGCTGGAGACGGCACACCTATTCAGGTCGTTTGCGGTGCTCCCAATGCGCGTGCCGGATTGGTTGGCGCATTTGCTGGCCCCGGTACTTACGTGCCCGGCATCGATATCACTTTGGGTGTTGGCAATATTCGCGGTGTCGAATCCCACGGAATGATGTGTTCTGAACGCGAGCTTGAACTGTCGGATGAGCATGACGGCATTATCGATCTGCCGGAGGACGCTCCGGTCGGCACACCGTTCGCAGATTATGCCGGATTGAACGACCCGGTCATCGAGATTGGTATTACACCCAACCGCCCCGACGCTCTCGGCGTTTCCGGTATCGCCAAGGATTTGGCAGCTGCCGGATTGGGCAAGGTCATCACTCCGGCCATCAAGGAAGTTGGCGGCGAAGGTCCCTGCCCCGTCACGGTTGATCTCAGCGCTGATGGTGCTGCTGAATTCTGCCCGGCCTTCGGATTGCGGTTGATCCGAAATGTGAAAAACGGCCCCTCCCCCAAATGGATGCAGCAGCGATTAAAGGCGATTGGTCTTCGTCCGATTTCAGCGCTGGTCGACATAACCAACTACGTCACGTTCGATCGCGGTCGCCCGCTGCATGTGTTTGATGCTGACAAGGTGAAAGGCAATCTTGAGGTTCGCCGCGCCACCGGCGAGGAAGAATTTCTGGCCCTCGATGGCAAGACCTACAAGCCGACGAACGATCACTTTGTTATCGCCGATGAAAACGGCCCTGAATCCCTGGCTGGAATCATCGGTGGTGAAGAATCGGGTTGCAGTCTGGACACTACCAATGTGTTGGTGGAATCCGCACTTTGGGACCCGTTGACGATTGCCAGAACAGGCCGCGAACTCGGTATCATCACCGATGCCCGCTACCGCTTTGAACGGGGTGTCGACCCGGCTTTTAATATGCCAGGCGTCGATTACGGGAGCCAGTTGGTTCTCGACCTGTGTGGAGGTGAACCAACGCAGGCATCGTGTG
>JBPCWT010000149.1:0-3870 GCA_051009255.1 Ruegeria sp.
TGCATTTATACCTTCGGCAGCGTCAGGAACGGCGACAGAACGGACATCCAAACCTTCAAGCGCCGCATACCGAGGATGCGGGGCGGGTGGCAAGGCAACAATCACCGATCCGGCACTAAGGGCCAGCCTCGCAGTACGACGCAGCAATGGTTCTGTATCCACTTGCTGCAACAGTTTGTCGACACCGCGCATACGGCTGGACTGTCCGGCAGCAAGCAGAATTATGGGTATATCGGTCATCCCGCCAAAATGGCGCTGCGCCGCTGTGTTGTCACCCCCGCATTCGTGCACCATCCGCATCAAACAACGGTTCCGAAATAACCCGTGCTTTGCGCATGTGGCCGAGTATTTCGATCTCTACTTCCAACCCATCCCTTACCTTCTCAATTGGCAGAAAGCCCTGAGCGATGGATTTTCGCGCAAAATGAGAATAGCCGCCGGACGTGCAGAATCCCACGACTGCACCATCCAACCATATAGGTTCGTACGCGTTTACATCGGCGTCGTCTGCATCCACCTCGAACGCTACCAGCTTGCGGTTGGGCCCGTTTTCTTTTTCTGCTTCGGCAGCTGCACGACCGATGAAATCGACGTTCTTTTTAAAGGATATAAATCGGTCCAGCCCGGTTTCAGCAGCGGTATAATCCGGCGAAAACTCTGCCATCCACGAGCCAAAGAATTTATCCAACCGCAGACTCATCATTGCGCGCATCCCAAAGGGGACCATGTCATGCGGTTGTCCGGCTTGCCACAACGTCCACCACAGTTGCCGCTGTGCCATCGGATCACAGTAAATCTCGAACCCTAGATCGCCGGTGTAACTTACGCGCTGGACGATGCATTCATTCATTCCTATGGTCATTTGCCTGACATCCAGGAATTTCAGATCGGATACATCCTCTCGGGTACAAGCAGCCAAAACCTGCGCGGCATTCGGTCCAGCAATCTGGAAGCCATTGCGTTTGTCGCTGATGTTTTCAATTCTTACACCGTCTTCAACATGCTGTTGGAACCAACGCATGTGAATTGCCTGACTGCCATATGACGCGGTAAGCTGAAATTCTTCTTCGCTTAGGCAAGATATGGTGAAATCCCCGATCAGCTTGCCCTTTGGCGACAACATTGGCGTCAAAGACAGCCGACCCGGTTTTGGAATCCGGCCCGCCATGATCCGATCCAGCCATGACCGCGCGTCTTTCCCCGAGATCAAATACTTTCCAAAGTTGTGAACTTCGTTGATGCCAACACCTTCGCGCACGGCTCGGACTTCACGCCCTGTTGCTTCAAATGCGTCCGAGCGGCGGAAGGATGGAGTTTCATAGGTAGGCTCGTCGCCATCTGCGAAGTAATTCACAACTTCCAGACCATATTGCTGCCCCCAGACAGCACCCATGTCGCTAAAGATGTCGTACATTGGGGTCGTTCGGTTTGGTCGTGCGGCAGGAAGTTCCTCGTTCGGATAGGCCACGCTAAAACGTTTCTGGTAATTCTCGACGACCTTTGGGCGGGTGTATCCGGGGCTGATCCAGTCGCCAAAGCGGGCGACATCCATCGCCATAACGTCGCGTTCTGGTTCACCTTCGATCATCCACTGCGCCAATGTCAGCCCCACGCCACCGCCTTGGCTGAACCCAGCCATTACACCGCATGCGGACCAATAGTTTCGCATTCCCGGCACAGGTCCAACCAATGGGTTGCCGTCCGGTGCAAAGGTAAACGGGCCGTGTATTACCGATTTAACCCCAGCCTCGGCAAGCACTGGAAAGCGCCGATAGGCAAACTCGATACTGTCAGTAATCTTGTCAAAGTCATCGGGTAGCAGTTCGTGTCCAAATTCCCACGGCGTTCCATCCACAGCCCATGGTTTGCAGGGCTGTTCGTAAAAGCCGATGCATAATCCGCGCCCTTCTTGACGCAAATAGCTTTCGCCTGCTGGGTCCATCACATGCGGGTGTTCGCCACCGGCGTCTATAATCGCCTCTATTTCAGGGATGTTGTCGGTGACCAGATACTGATGTTCCATCGGGTGCAGCGGAAAGTACACTCCTGCCATGGCACCTACTTCACGGGCCCATAGACCGCCGGCGTTAACCAGATGCTCGGCATGGATCGTACCTTTGTTCGTAACCACATCCCAACTGCCGTCTGCCCGTTGGTTCGTTTCTTGCACCATACAATGCGTTTCGATGGTGGAGCCGCCCATACGCGCGGCTTTGGCGTATGCGTGGGTCGTGCCCGATGGGTCCAAATGGCCATCTAGCGGATCATACAGCGCCCCGATGATGCCGTCGGCATTGGTAACTGGCGCGATCTTTTTTAATTCGTCCGGCCCAACAATTTCTGTTTCCAAGCCCATAAACCGATGCTTGGCCCGTTCGGCCAGTAGCATGTCAAACCTGTCTTGATTATCCGCAAGTGTCACACCGCCCACGTGGTGCAGACCGCACGACATTCCCGTAATTTCTTCAAGTTCCTTGTAAAGGCGAATTGTATAACCCTGTAGCGCCGCCATGTTGGTGTCGCCGTTCAGAGTGTGAAAACCACCCGCCGCGTGCCATGTAGAACCACTGGTCAGTTCCGAACGCTCCAGCAACATGACATCGGACCATCCCAGTTTGGTTAGGTGATACAACACCGAACAGCCGACTACACCGCCACCGATTACGGCTACCTGACATGTGGTTTTCATGAATGCCTCCTTTTTTGCGGTGACGTTGCAAAGGTCACCGCATCGTATCTGTTCCGAAAACGACAAGAGTCGTCGTTTGCCTTACTCGGCGCTACGCAAATGTGTCCGCTGAACTACCCAAACCGCCAACAGAGGGGCAGCAACCGTGATTACCGTCACGGAAATCATCAATACACCAAGATCCGAGTAATCGGCGGGGGTGGTCACCATACCTTCGGAGTTTTTCACTTCGCGCGTCACAAGGAAAATCTTGTTGATATACTTGGTTGCGAGGCTTGATGCAGAAAGCGCGAGGTTGGTGAAAGATGCCATCACGGCAAAGAACGTCGCCTTCAAAGCTGATGGAGCATTGCGTGCGATCCATGCGAGCATTGGGATCATGGATATCTGTCCAAGCGGTGACTCAACCGCCGTGTTCACAACAGCGATGAAACGCGCGTCGACAACACCGCCCGTCATTGCCGATGTCCATTGGTGGACACCATAGTACAACCCAATTCCCGGTAATGAGAGCAACCCGGCAGCAATGCTGAGAATGATGACAATGTCAGCAATTGTTTTTGACGCAATCAAGGGCCGCAGTACCAGCATGCCGATGAGCGTCAGAACAGAAGTTATCAGATACAAGACAGAGAGGAACTGTTGATCAAACCCAAGCACATCAATTTCAAACCAGGTGGCCGCAGCGCCATTCAGCGGAACCGCCCTGAAAACGAAAACGATGATCGCAGTTCCCACCAGCGCCTGCGCCTTTGCGGGTTCTAGGTTTCGGATGAGTTGTTGCATCAGGGCAAGAACGATCGCCATTGATCCCGCAAATACGATTTCCTGAGAGTAGGGCATATCCATCAGCCCAACCGTCAAAGTCATCGCCACGAAAACAGCGCCGCCTGTAAAGTACCAATGGTTCAATTTCACCGGGTCGCCCCCGGGGTCGAAGTGAGCTGCGGCCTCGGCGCGGTCCTGGCCTTTGGAAATCAATCTGCGGACCGTGGCGCGTTTTTGTACCGCAGCCAGCAATACACCGGATATCGAAATGCAGGGAACCGCAAGGGCCAGCAAATAAACCTGTCCGTACACATTAGCTTTCTCATTTCCAGGAAGATTTTCGAAGTCTGCAAACAGCCAGATGTTGACCACTGCAACAGTGCTGGCGCCGCCGATTAATGCAATTCGGCCAA
>JBPCWT010000150.1:0-7019 GCA_051009255.1 Ruegeria sp.
GCTGCATCCAAATGGGCAGCAACCTCATCCAGCAACACAATCGGCGGCGCGCCGATCAACTCTGCCAATGCTCTGGCATTGGACAGGATCAAGGAAACCAACAACGCTTTCTGCTCACCCGTAGAACAATCCTTTGCCGGGACACCCTTGGCCGCAAATACGCCGTATAAATCCGACCGATGCGGACCAACCAAAGTTCTGCCCGCTGCGATATCTCTGAACCTGCTCTCGGCCAGCGCCTCGCGCATGTCATCCGATGTTTCCGGCATCGCGCCTTCCGATTGCACCAGTTCCAGCTCAGCAGACGGAAACGCCGTTTCTGCACGGTCCTGAGCTACTCGCAAATATTGTAACGCTACCTCACGTGCCTGATGGATGCTGTGCCCGGATTCCGCCATCTGACCTTCCAGCGCCGAATACCAATGTGCGTCCCTAACCTGATCCCTCAACAATCGATTGCGTTCACGCATGGCTTTCTCATAGGTCAACGATGCCTCGGCATGGGACGGATCAAAACTCAAGGCAATCCGGTCCAGAAACCGCCGCCGCCCTTCAGCGCCTTCAATCCACAACCGATCCATCGAAGGCATCAGCCACACAACACGTGCAAGTTTACCCAGATCAATCTGGCTGGCCCCCTTGCCATCGATCCGTACCTGACGCGCGGCGCCGTCTTCGGACCAAGTTTCGATTTCGTAATTCTGGTTTTCTGCACGCAGCAACCCCGTCAGCTTCCAGCCCAGCGCCTCGGGTCGTCGTGTCATGTCGGCCGCGCTCGCCCGACGCATACCTCGGCCGGGCGAAAACAAAGATACAGCTTCAAGGATGTTTGTCTTGCCTGCCCCGTTCGGCCCGTAGATGGCTATTGGGCGTCCGTCCAGGGACAAACGCGCCAGTTTATGCGACCTAAAGTGAGAGACCGTAAGTTCCGTCAGGGCCAAGGCCATGACCCCTCCCTTCATCTTTTCAAAAATACTCCTGCCGGAGGCATCGCGCGTCAGCGCGATCAGACGCGCATTGGCATAACGACATATACGGCACTTTCGTCGCTGCCTTCTCGCATCAGTGTCGGATCCCCGGATGAATTGAACAGGAACACCGCGTTTTCGCGGTCCACCTGGGATGCGATCTCAAGCAGGTACTTGGCGTTAAATCCAATCTCCAGCCGCTCGTCACCATAGGCAACGGCCAATTCTTCCTCTGCCGCTCCGCTGTCGGGCGCGTTGACCGACAGGATCAGCTTATCGCTATCAAGCTGCAGTTTGACAGCACGTGAACGTTCAGACGACACCGTAGCGACACGATCAACCGCCTGCGCAAATTCAGCTGCGCCGACTTCCATTTTCCGGGTGTTTCCCTGCGGAATGACACGGGTGTAATCCGGGAAAGTGCCGTCAATGACTTTTGATGTCAGCGTAATCTCAGGAGTGGCAAAGCGAATCTTGGTTTCGCTGACGGAAACAGCGATATCCGTTTCGTCATCTTCTAACAGCTTGCGCAGCTCGCCGACGGTTTTTCGCGGAACGATCACGCCCGGCATGTCCGCCGCACCATCTGGAAGATCGGCATCGATCCGGGCCAACCGGTGCCCGTCGGTCGCCACGCAACGCAATACCTTGCTGCCATCCGACCCGTCAGAGATATGCATATAAACGCCGTTCAGATAATACCGCGTTTCTTCGGTCGAAATGGCGAACTTTGATTTATCGAACAACCGCCGCAGCAAAGCCGCTGAAGCGGTAAAGTTCGACTGGTACTCCGACGATGCCATGACAGGGAAATCTTCTTTCGGCAGCGTCGCCAGCGAAAAGTTCGAACGCCCCGCTTCGACTGTCAATCGACCTGCCGCGCTTTCTGCGGTCAGGGTGACCAGAGCGCCATCCGGCAGTTTCCGTACGATCTCGTGCAATGTTGTGGCCGCAACCGTGGTCGCGCCGGCGCGTTCTACCTGAGCAGGCGCTTTGTCGACGACCTCGATATCCAGATCCGTGGCCCGGAACTGCACCTGATCGCCGTCTGCTTCGATAAGCACATTGGCCAGGATCGGGATCGTGTTGCGCCGTTCCACTACGGATTGGGCTTGCGAGACGGCTCTCAGCAGGGTGCCGCGTTCGATGCTGATCTTCATACCCTCAGTTCCTCTGACATGTGTGCTTACATGGGCGGGACTGGCAAGTTACCGGTTCAGTCCCGCTGCACAAGGACTTTTTGTGAATTTCTGTGTCGTAATGACCAGAGCGTCAAGAGGTCCGTGGTCCGTCGGGCACAGTTCGCCCGCAACCGTGGACAATAGCGCACAAATACGCCCCGGGCATTCCTGCCCCGGGGCGCTTGTCGTTCAAACCTTTGATTGATCAGGCCTCCAGCGAACGACGCAGCATTTCGACGTCTTCGGCAATTTGACCGTCCGTTGTCTTTAACTCTTCGATACGCTTCACGCCGTGCATGACCGTCGTATGATCACGACCACCGAACCTGCGGCCAATTTCCGGCAATGATCGGCTGGTCAGTTGCTTGCAAAGATACATCGCAACCTGACGTGGGCGTGCGTATGAACGCAAACGCTTTGGCCCAATGATGTCAGACAGACGAATGTTGTAGTATTCCGACACTTTGCGCTGGATCTCTTCGACGGTGATCTTGCGCTCGGACGCACGCAGCACATCGGCCAGACAATCCTGAGTCAGTTCCATGTCGATCTCGCGCCCAACCAGAGATGCGAATGCGAACAGACGCGTCAGGGCCCCTTCCAAAACACGAACATTGGTCGAAATTCGGTGCGCCAGAAATTCCAGAACGCCATCGGTGATTTTCAGATCGGGGTAAGTGCTTTTGTGTTGCTGGACCTTGTTCTGCAATATGCCCAGACGCAGTTCATAATCGGTTGGATGCAGATCTACGACCAGACCACATTGCAAGCGCGACTTTACGCGATCTTCCAGATCCTTGATCTCGCCAGGCGCACGATCAGCGGAAATGATAATCTGTTTGTTCTGGTCCACCAGCGCGTTGAAGGTGTGAAAAAACTCTTCCTGTGTTGAATCCTTACCAGCAATAAATTGAACATCATCGACCATCAGCACATCGACCGAGCGGAACAGGTGTTTGAAATCCATCATCCTGCGCTCTCGCAGAGCCTGAACAAATCGGTACATGAATTGTTCTGCCGAAAGATACAGCACATTCAGTTCGGGACGCTTGGTTTTTAATTCCCATGCAATCGCGTGCATAAGGTGCGTCTTACCCAGACCGACGCCACCATAAAGAACCAGGGGGTTAAACGTAACCGGCCCGCCTTCTGAAACACGGCGCGCCGCTGCATGGGCCAGTTCGTTCGGTTTGCCAACAACGAATGTGTCGAACGTGAACCGTGTATCCAAGGGCGCGGCCTGAAGCGACTCGAGCGCGCCATTATTGCTCTCGATGTTTACGGTCGCAGGTGCCGCAGGAACGTCGACGGCGTCGGATAGCGCGACATTGTTCGGACGGACGGGCGAATTGGCGGCGACGCGAAAGGCCAGTCGCTGCACAGTTTCACCAGACGTGTTCAACTCATAAAGAATGAGGTCCGCAAAATTCTGGCTGACATAGTTGCCCATGAAGTTGGTCGGCACGGAAAACACAGCCACGCCATCCTGTACTTCCTGAAATTCCAGAGGTTCGATCCAGGTAGTGAAATTGTTACGACCAACAGTTTTCAGCAGCTTGCTGCGGAGTTGTCCCCATTTCTCTTGTGTCATTTAGCGCCTCACGCATCCCATTCTTTTTGGCCTTCAAGCCTTAATTCTAAATTCCGGGCTCCCCGGTCAGCGGCCACTCGCAAGCACTTAAGGTTCGCCGAATCGCAGATTCGGCGTTGAAATTATCGATTCCATGCGTTTTTCAAATACACAGGCGCTTCCCAAAAAATGGGTTAAGCCCAGAATTCAATCTGCGCACTACGTTCTCAATTTCCGACAGGGCCAAGGTATCAGGTGTCCCCGAAACCCGAAGCAGATCGGCAAACCGGGAATCCCCGGCTGACGACATTCGTCTCTGGACTACCTGATGCCCGTCAGGACCATCCAGGGACAGCCTGTCCCCCCAAGCGAGTGAATCGCTGAATCAGTGGTAGCAAGTCAGAGTAGCGCGCGGCAACGAAACTCTGTTGTTGACTCGGTTCTTTCTCGGAAAGAATCTCTCGCATTCGTGAAGGCGCGACTTTCCGGCAACATAAAAAAGGCGCTGCCTGACGCAGCGCCTTTTGTTCTGGAAATCTTAAAAGTTGTTGCTAACGCAACGTCAGCCAAGCGCCTTAACGCGCGAGGACAGGCGCGACATCTTACGCGAAGCAGTATTTTTGTGAAAAACACCCTTTGTGACGCCACGCATCAATTCGGGCTGGGCTTCGCGCAGTGCGGCGGTTGCTGCATCCTTGTCACCAGAAGCAATTGCTTCTTCAACTCTGCGCAAATAGGTGCGGATGCGCGAACGACGCGCTTTGTTGACTGCGAAACGGGCTTCGTTTTGACGGGCGCGTTTTTTTGCCTGGGGCGAATTTGCCATGTGTATCTCTGACCTTTGTTCGGTTCGGTTATGTCGGTTACGCGCCACGGACATCTTCGACCCGGATCAGGGATCACGAGTGTGATTCTGGCCAAGGCGGGCCGCACGCGCATGTATAGCGGCGCTGCATATCCAAGTTTTCCGGAATTGCCAAGCCGATTCTTCAAGGCGCAGGGCCGATATGAAAAAGGCGGGACACTGCCCGCCATTTTCAACAAACTTTAGGTATCAGATCACTTATCGCGAAACTGCGCTTCGCGTTTTTCCAGGAATGCAGCCATGCCTTCTTTCTGGTCCTCTGTCGCAAACATCGAGTGAAAGATACGCCGCTCGAACAGCATGCCCTCGCTCAGAGGCAACTCATAGCTTCGGTTTACGGCCTCTTTCGCGGCCATGACCGAAAGCTGCGATTTCTCCGCGATCTTCTGCGCTACGGCCAACGCTTCATCCAATAGTTTCTTGGCGGGAACGACCCGGCTGACCAGACCAGAGCGCTCGGCCTCTTCTGCATCCATGAACCGACCTGTCAGGTTCATGTCCATGGATTTCGACTTGCCGACAAAGCGGGTCAATCGCTGGCTGCCACCGATTCCGGCGATGACACCAAGATTGATCTCGGGCTGGCCAAACTTTGCAGTATCCGCCGCAATGATGAAATCGCACAACATGGCCACCTCGCACCCACCGCCCAGCGCATAACCCGCGACGGCGGCGATGATCGGTTTTCTGATTGCCGATACCCGGCCGTCCACTTCTGCAAAAAGATTGGTCGTGATCGCGTCGACAAAGCTCAACTCGGCCATTTCTTTGATGTCTGCACCTGCTGCGAACGCCTTGTCCGAACCAGTGATAACGATGCAACGCACCTTGTCGTTGCCGTCCGCTTCTTCCAAAGCGGTACACAATTCGCCCACAAGCTGATGGTTCAGTGCGTTCAGCGCATCTGGCCGGTTCAGCTTAATCAGGGCAACGTGGTTTTCGATTTCGACGATGATCGTCTCAAAAGCCATGAGAAAAGAGCTTTCGGTTGTTCCATTCAAATACGATTCCTTATCACGCGAAAAACTTGGATCAAGCTATCTTTGGCATTGCGCGCAATAGAAGGATGAGCGACCGGACTGAGTGATTCTCTGAATCGACCCATTGCATCCATTGGTTCGGCAGGGTTCGCCTTCGCGCCCGTACACGTCGAAACTGTGTTGAAAATATCCAAGTTCTCCATCGGCTTGGCGGAAATCACGTAAGGATGAACCACCGGCCTGAATAGCGTCCTGCAGGACCTGCCTGATGATGGGGACCAGGGCAGAAACACGCTGTTTTGACACCTGCCCCGCCTTGCGACGTGGCGACACCCCTGCGCGAAACAACGCCTCGCACACGTAAATGTTGCCAAGTCCGGCAACGATTCTCTGGTCTAGCAGGGCGGATTTGACCGGTGTGTTCTTGTTTCGGAACGCGGAAATCAAATGATCTTCGTGAAAATCATTGCCCATGGGCTCTGGCCCCAGAACCGACAAAAGATTATGTTGGTCTGCCGTGTCGGTCGCCATCAGGTCCATCGCCCCAAATCTGCGCGGATCATTGAACGTGATGCGTGCGCCATTCGTCATGTGAAAAACAACGTGATCGTGTTTGGCTGGTGCGGGGTGGTCATGTAAAAATTGCCCAAGAGGATCGCCTGAAACCGTCATGCGCCCGGACATACCCAGATGGATCAACAGGGTTTCACCGCTGCTCAGGTCGATCAGGATGTATTTTGACCGCCGCCACAGCCGATCCACCCGCTTACCGGACAGTCGATCCGCCATAAGATCCGGAAACGGCCAGCGCAAATCGGGGCGATTCACCTCGACACTTTCGATCACAACCCCTTCCATTGCAGGAATCAGGCCGCGTCTTACTGTCTCGACCTCGGGCAATTCCGGCATTACAGGGTTCCTTATCCAATGGGCCGCATTGTGCCCGGGTTCCAACGCCCTATAACAGAGGCGAATTTCGAGAAACGGCAAGGCTTATGTCCGACAACAGCGACAAGACCACACATTTCGGGTTTGAAACCGTCCGCGAGACGGACAAGGCAGGCCGCGTTCAGGGCGTCTTTAACTCTGTAGCGTCCAAGTATGACGTGATGAATGACGTCATGTCGATGGGCATTCACCGGGTTTGGAAAGATGCGATGATGGATTGGCTGGCCCCGCGGTCGGGTCAGCGTTTGCTGGACGTGGCAGGCGGAACCGGCGACATCTCGTTCCGGTTTCTAAAACGCGCAGGTCATGGCCATGCCACCGTATTGGACCTGACTGAACCCATGCTGATCGAGGGGCGCAAGCGTGCCGAGGCCGAACAGATGATGGATAGTCTGGATTGGGTTGTAGGCGATGCGATGGCGCTGCCATTCGATGATAACACCTTTGACGTGTACACAATCTCGTTCGGTATTCGAAACGTGACCCGCCCACAGGAAGCACTGAACG
>JBPCWT010000151.1:0-2634 GCA_051009255.1 Ruegeria sp.
AGCAACTGCCATGAAACGCATTCTCGTCCCTGCACTTTTTGGTCTGCTGGCCGTTCCCGCATTTGCGGAAGGCGACGCCGAAGCGGGCAAAAAGACGTTCAACAAATGCAAATCCTGCCACCTTGTCACAACACCGGATGGCGAGGCGATCGTCAAGGGTGGCAAGACCGGGCCGAACCTATATGGGATTGGGGGCCGCCCGGCAGGGTCAGTTGAGGGTTTCAAATATGGCGACAGCCTTGTCGCAGTGGGTGAAAACGGGCTTGTCTGGGACGAGGCTTCCTTTGTGGAATACAGCCAGGACCCAAAGACGTTCCTGAAAACCTATCTGGATGACACGTCGGCCAAATCCAAAATGACCTTCAAGCTGAAATCCGGTGGCGAAGACGTCTACGCCTATCTGGTCAGCATTTCGGCCGAGTAAGCCGGGTCTAAAAGGGCAAAAGGCCGCAGGCCCTGCGGCCTTTCGTGCGCTTGGTCGGCGAAGGGAACAAAGCCACCTTGGGCGGGTCAGTGGCTGCTCGGGTCACGACGACCAACAGGTACACGACATGTTTTCGGCTGGTCCGGACACACGGAAAACCGCGCATCGGCGGAACCGTCGTCGCGGCAGCAACAGAGGTTCAGATGGGAATCATGATCCCGGCATGGGTCGAAGGCGAATTGACCCCCGTGGACAAGCTCGAGGCTCATGAAAAGGGTCTCAAGCACAAGGCCGTGTCGGTGTTTGTTGTTCGTGGAACCGAAATTTTGCTGCAACGGCGTGCGATGGGAAAGTACCACACGCCGGGCCTGTGGGCGAATACGTGCTGCACGCATCCTGACTGGGATGAAAACTCATCCGATTGTGCTGTTCGACGATTGAGCGAAGAACTGGGAATTACCGGTCTTTACCCTGAGTATCGGCATCGGTTGGAATACCATGCAGATGTCGGCAACGGCATGATCGAAAACGAAGTGGTCGACGTGTTTCTGGCACATACCCGACGCCCACTGCAGATAGATCCGAACCCGGACGAAGTGATGGAGATCCGCTGGATCGACTATCACGATCTTCTGGCCGAAGTTCGCCGCCATCCCACTCGGTTTACGCCTTGGTTGAAAATTTACTTGCAAAACCATGCGGATACGATTTTTGGACCTGACCTTATCATCTCGGCCAAAACCTGACACTTGAACTGGCCCCCGCTGGTTGCATGCTTGCGGCGCAATTGGACGGAGGGAAGCATGACGGTTTTGATCGCAGGTGGCGGCATCGCGGGCCTCAGCCTTGGCCTGACGCTTCATCAGATTGGCGTTCCTTTCCGGGTTTTCGAAGCGGCGCAGAAAATTCAGCCAATGGGTGTCGGCATCAACCTGCAACCCAACGCGGTACGAGAGCTTCTGGATCTTGATCTCGGTGATCAGCTTGACGCAATCGGCGTTCGAACCCGGCAATATGGGTTTTACTCAAAACTTGGCAAAACCATCTGGGAAGAACCTCGCGGACTGTGGGCGGGTTACGCATGGCCCCAGTATTCCGTTCATCGCGGTGCCTTGCAGATGATGTTGTATGATGCGCTGCTGGACCGCGCAGGCCCGGATTGCGTAATAACCGGCGCGCGGGCTGTTGGATTCGGGACAGGCACAGGTGCAACCTTGCTGCTGGATGATGGCAACCGGGCCGAGGGGCAATTCCTGATCGGTGCCGATGGCATCCATTCGTCAATCCGGTCGCAGATGTACCCGGACGAGGGCGATCCGATCTGGAACGGTCGTGTGCTGTGGCGCGCGACAACCAGAGCACCCGAGTATTTCGGCGGAGCGGCCATGGTCATGATCGGCAATGACGATCTGCGCATTGTGGCTTATCCGATCTCGGAGACCGGCAGTGACGGGCTGGCGACAATCAACTGGATTGCGGAAAAGAGATTTCCACTGGATGCGACGTGGAAAAAAGAAGATTGGAACCGCCCCGCCGACATCAATGATTTTCTGCCGGACTTTAGCGATTGGCGCTTTGATTGGATCGACGTGTCGAACCTGATCCGAGGGGCCGAGGTTGTATATGAATACCCGATGGTCGACCGCGATGCCCTGCCGCGCTGGACCCGCGACCGCGTGACGTTAATCGGCGATGCCGCGCACCCGACTTATCCGGTAGGGTCAAACGGGGCCAGCCAGGCCATCATCGACGCCCGCGTGATCGGCGCAAAGTTTCTGGAACACGGCTTGTCCCGGCAAGCGCTGCAAGCTTACGAGGATGCCATTCGCCCCGTCACCACCGGCGTTGGCAAGGCCAACCGTGCAGGCGGGGGGCCGGATGGTGTCTTGCAGCGGGTCGAGGACCTGTGCGGCGGCGATTTTCAGGCCATCGACGACGTCATCCCCCGCTCTGAACTGGCGGCGCATGCCGAGAAATACAAATCGATTGCCGGTTTTTCGATATCCGAACTGAACGCCCGACCCCGAACAATTCCGCAAGGTGCCAGCATCTGATTGCAAACCCTGTCTTGCAAGGGCCGCCCAAGCCGCCTAAATCAACGCGTCATGGCCAAGCAAAAGACAGACCCGAATTACAAGGTGATTGCCGAAAACCGGCGTGCCCGCTTCGATTATGCAATCGAAGAGGATATCGAGTGCGGCATCATTCTT
>JBPCWT010000152.1:0-6351 GCA_051009255.1 Ruegeria sp.
GGGTATCAGGGCGTCAGGGAAATCGTAATCCGGGTTGTGCAACTTTGGATGGTTTGTCCCGGCGCCTAACCAAAGCATTGCCGTTTTTGCACATTTTCCGAACTGGCCAAAATCTTCGGAAAACCTTTGAGGCTGATCGGTTCGTTGAATTGGCACCTTGGATGCGCGGCAAGCCCGCGCCAGATACTCGACTGCCTGTTCCTGGTTAGTGCAAGCCTCGAATATGTCATCATAACATATCGTTACTGCCAAACCCTCAGCTTCGGCCTCCCGATGCACCAACAATTCAGCATCTTGAACCAACCGCTTCATTCGTTGGTCAGTTACAGTGCGCAACGTCACCCACAATTCGCCATGGCCCGGTGCAACACCGAACGTGCGCTCGCCCAGTTCAGCATGGGTAAGCGTCGCCAGAGCGTAGTCATCGTTCATTGCCTTATCGGACCCAAGCGCGACCAGCGCGGGCATAAGTCGCGACATGGCATTTGCCGGTGACACACCATCCTGAGGTGCCGCCGCATGCGAGGTCTTGCCAAAAAAAGAAATACGCATTCCTCTTGATGCACAGTTTGCGGCGCTGTTGCACAATTCCACCGTACCTAAATCTAACCCCGGCAGGTTATGCAGTGAAAAAATGTAGTCCAATGAAAGTTCGGCAAACCTAGGGTCAGTGCAAAAAGCCAATGCACCCTTCCCCGTCTCCTCTGCGGGTTGAAAAATCAATATTACCTTTCCGTTAGCAGGTCGATTTTTGCTGATGGCGTCAGCCACCCCAAAAACCATGGCCATATGGCCATCGTGCCCACACAAATGACCCTTTCCAGAAATGCTCGACGAATAGGGAGCATCAGACATTTCCTGAATTGGTAGCGCGTCCAATTCGCACCGAATACCCACGCCGGGGCCTGAGTTGCCGCTGTCGTACACTGCGGCCACGCCGTGCCCGCCAATTTCAGTCAAAACTTTGGTAGGGGAGAAATGTCTTAGAAGTTCGGCAATTCGCGCAGCAGTCTTTATCTCTTCGCCAGAAACTTCAGGGTTTTGATGTAGATCGTGGCGCAGGTCGGTTAACCAAGCCCGCATTTGTGGCGTCATGCCTGCCCCAGCTTTCGCCGACGCGCTTCGCGCAGGCGCGCGAAATCGTCCCCAGCGTGATATGACGAACGGGTAAGCGGCGTAGCTGATACCATCAGGAACCCTTTCCCATAAGCTGCCTTTTCGTATGAGGCGAACTCCTCCGGGGTTACGAATCTGTCAACGCGATGGTGTTTGGGAGTTGGCTGAAGGTACTGGCCAATAGTCAGAAAATCGATATCTGCCGCGCGCATGTCATCCATGACCTGTCGGACCTGTTGTTCGTCTTCTCCCAACCCAACCATTATCCCTGACTTGGTAAAGATCGACGGATCCTGTTCCTTGACCCGCTGCAACAGGCGCAAGGAATGGAAGTAACGCGCGCCGGGACGCACTTCGGGGTATAACCCCGGAACAGTTTCCAGGTTGTGGTTGAAAACATCGGGTTTAGCCTTGACCACGGCTTCCAAGACATCTGGTGCACATTTCAGGAAATCAGGTGTCAAAATTTCAATGGTCGTCTTGGGAGAGCGGTGCCGAACAGCGCGAATTGTCTGGGCAAAATGCTCTGCACCACCATCTTCCAAATCGTCCCGGTCAACAGATGTGATAACCACATGGTTAAGACCCAATTTTTCGACGGCATGGGCAACCCGGCCCGGTTCAAACGCATCCAGAACATCCGGACGGCCAGTCGCAATATTACAAAATGTACATCCACGTGTACAAATCTCGCCCATGATCATCATCGTGGCGTGACCCTGGCTCCAGCATTCACCGACATTTGGGCAACCTGCTTCCTCGCAGACTGTTACCAAATTATTGTCACGCATGATCCTGCGAGTTTCAGCATAGCCCTTGCCGCCCGGTGCCTTCACGCGAATCCAGCTGGGTTTTTTGGGTTGAGAATTATCCGGTCGGTGAGCCTTTTCCGGATGCCTTTGTTCTGGAATTTTCAGATCACGCACGAACAGTTTTCCCTAGATTTGGGTCAATACAGCTAACCGATAACATAGCGTTCCGAAAACAGTTACACCAGAGACGCATGGCCGCTATGCACGTAGCTTTTGCAAACGCAGCTTCATATAGTATCTTTTTTAAACTTATCATTGTTATTATTTGGTTTTCTGATTTTCACATTACTTCTGCAATCGCAGCCTTTCCGACATTGAAGCGTTCTTGGAATCATTTTAAGTCGAGCTTCAAGTTCATGTGAATCACAGAAGTTAGAACATGAAAGCCGGCGCAAAGTTGCCAAACGTGACCTTTCACACCCGCGTACGTGACGAGGCTGTCAATGGTCCAAACCCATTTCGTTGGGAAGACAAAACCACTGCTGATTACTTTGCCGGAAAGCGCGTGATCCTGTTCTCGTTACCGGGTGCTTTCACGCCCACTTGTTCGACCTACCAGTTGCCCGGTTTCGAAAAAGGTTTCGAAGACTTCAAGGCCAAAGGCATCGATGAGGTTTATTGCATGTCCGTCAATGACAGTTTTGTCATGAACAAATGGGCCGAGGCACAGAACCTTTCCAACGTCGCAGTCATCCCGGATGGATCTGGAGAGTTTACCCGGAAAATGGGCATGCTTGTCGACAAAGATAACCTTGGGTTTGGGATGCGTTCGTGGCGCTATGCAGCCATCGTCAACGATGGTGTTGTCGAGGCATAGTTCGAAGAGCCCGGACTGATGGATAACTGCCCCGAAGACCCGTATGGCGTTTCATCCCCGGAAAACCTGATGAAGCACCTTGAAGAAGTCAAATCACCTGCATTGGCTTAATCATAGGCTCGAAAGGCTCGCCTTTTTGCGGGCCTTTTTGTCAGGTGCGGCTATCCGCTACGATTTCTTGCCCTACACGCCGGATAACTCCTGCCAAATCATCGAACCACATCTCGCCGTTCGTCGACAAACGCCGCACCAAGCCAACCGTTCGCGCGGGTTGAGGTGCGCGGAAACGTAACAGTTTTAGCCCCGAAACGGCCTTCACTTCGGATTGCGCTGCAATCTCTGGCATCAATGTCAGGCCAAATCCTTCGGCGACCAGTCTGGACAAGGTCGCCAACGAAGAAGCGCCCATATTGATCTGTGCGCTCGTGCGATCCTGTCCGCAAACCTCTAGCGCCTGATCGGTCAGGCAATGCCCATCTTCCAACAACATCAGTTGGGCGGTCTTAAGGTCATTTGGCCGTAAGGCGTCTTGGTTGGCCTTTAGACTTTGCAATCGGGTTTCACTGCCAGCCAATAGAAATCGGTCTTCGAACAAGGGCTCCTCTTGCAGCCCGGTCGCACCGGATGGCAATGCAAGAACCGCCGCATCAATTTCACCTTCGCGCAGCAACATCAGCAGGCGTTCCGTTGTCGCTTCGCGAATTTGCACCCTTAGCGAAACATCGCCCGACCGCAAAGCGGCTAGTACCCCCGGCAAAAGATAAGGCGCAATCGTCGGGATTATTCCCAATGACAGCGATCGGTGCCCGCCCGAATGGTCACGCGCAAACCGATCCAATCCGTCCGCTTCCGCCAACACGCGCCGCGCATGATCCAAAACGTCGCGGCCCAATGGCGTCAACAAGATGTCGCGGGCTCGACGCTCGAACAGCGGCCCGCCCATAACGTCCTCCAGCGTTTTGATCTGAACCGACAGCGCCGGCTGCGAAACATGGCATGTCTGAGCAGCACGGCCAAAGTTTCGTTGTTCGGCAACCGCGCGAAAGTACTGAAGTTGTCGGAGGGTGAAATTCATAACCCCTGATTATCTAGATCACGACATTCTGCAAGCAACTACTATGATATGGGCATAGGTTCAGCCAATCATCGCGTCACGTTCTTCCTGTTCGTCATAGTGTCGTCTGAGCCTTTGCAAAGCGATGCGCAGAACGATCTTTGCCGAACGCGCAGACCATCCCATCCGCTTTTCGGCCTGCTCCAAACCCTCTAGATGGCAACAACATCTTATCGTTATGTCGCTAAGTCCTGGCCCCAGTTCGGAAAGCGCGCGGGTCAGCCGATCCCTGGCCTCGACCGCGCCGTTTCCGACGAACGGCTCTGCGCCGCCTTGGCCCTGACGACCGGTTAAAAACCGATCCCAGTTTTGCGCGACATGAGGGCCGATCTGGGCCAGTTCAAAGTCTTCGCGTAACCGTTCTCCTGCACGCACAAGGCTGTCTTTCAGGAATGGCTCACCATCCCGGTCGCGTCTTCGCGCCAAGGAAATCAATGGACTATCCGTAGCGCTGTAACGCATGCGCCGAGTATCGGTGGCAGAGTTGCAGGCTGTTTGATCTGAATCACCGCGCGTGTTGAATGTTGATTGCGGTTCGGCAAACCCCGTTTCGTTTATTGCTCTTGCTTGATTTTCAGCCTGCGCAATGAGCTGGCCAAGAGCGCAACGACCCGCAGTTGTAATGCGGTACCTCGAAATGCGCCCGGGACTGTCACACGAAATCCAATCCTTAAGCGCCAAGGCCTGTGCTATCGCGCTTTCAACAACCGCAGTCTTGGTCGCTTGGTTGTCGTCGCCGTCCCGAACGACAACTGCCTTATCCATGTCCTCGGCAACCGCGAGAACTGCGCCCGGCTCGCACATTCTGCGTAGGACACGCAGTGACTGCCTTTCGAACTCTTCGTTACCTGAAACAAGAGCATCCTCTGTCGAACCGCGACCAATTTGCGCCGGGAATTCACCGGAAGGTCTGGTTAACGGCGGAAAATGAGCGTCGGCCAATGTTTGCAGGGCAGCATCAACCAACGGATCATCTCGACGCATCTCGATCCTGCGAATTTGCCTGAGAACTGTAGAGGCATGGCAACCGGCTGATCGAGCAAGATCCCTTATCGACCTCCCGGCTTCTGTATGGGCAAGATAGCGCTGTGCGCCTTCGGGAACCCATGCCGGAACGGTGAAAGCCATGCTGTTTTCCATAGTTGTTTGCCCTCTTCGGAAATTTCTTGCATCTCTGTTCGCCACCGGAGTTTTGGTTAACCAAATCTACCTATGGGTGATTTCGTTACCTGTCCGTTAACCAATTGAGATCAAAATAAAAATTGATTCAAATTGATAAGCACTTCTAAAACCACCGTTCGGCAACGGCTCCAATTACGCAACACTCGCTTTGGTTGTGCGACAAAGTTTTCCTCGGTCAGAACTTTTTGGAGAAAACATGCAGGACTTGATGACAATGCTCAAAAATATTCGCCGCCCCCGAACATTGATCCGTGGTGCGAAATTTGGGGCACGGGACTATAATCGAGACAGGCACCTGCAGAGATTGCTTGGATACGGATCGTTACCAGGACCCAGGCAGGCATTGATACAGTTGATGGAGTTGGAAAAGGAACACGACGATCAAAGACGTAACCAAGATGCCGGATACTCTGTTGCCCGGCATCTGGATTTGCTGATCGCTGTTATGGGCGAGGCGCAACTATATCAGGCCAGTCGCGCCACGCCCCTTAGTTGATCACATGAAAGCGTCAGGCATGGACGCTTTCTTTTCCGTGACATAGGCATCCAGAGCAGCCGCAATATCTGGATCAATCGCCGGCTGTTTGTAGTTTGCGATCAGATGTTCGACCCGCACCGACGCCAAAGCCCTGGTGTCCCTGGCGCCCTCTTCTTCCCAAGTTTCAAAAGGTTTGTAGTCCAGCAAATCAGTCTTCCAAAACGCTTCTTTGAAGTTTGCCTGTGTATGCTCACAGCCCAGGAAATGTCCGCCCGGCCCAACTTCGCGGATTGCATCCATTGCCTGCGCGTTCTCGTCATAGATTACGCCTTTGGCAAGACCGTGCAAAACCCCCAGCTGATCGGCGTCCATCACGAACTTTTCAAAGTCCGCCACCAGACCACCTTCCAGCCAGCCACACGAATGCAGCATGAAGTTCACTCCCGACAACAGTCCCATGTTCAGCGAGTTCGCTGTCTCATATGCCGCCTGTGCATCTGGCAGCTTGGATCCACAGAATGACCCGGCCGACCGGAATGGCAGGCCCAGACGCCGCGCCAGCTGACCCGCGCCATAAGTCACATGCGCCGCTTCTGGGGTGCCAAAAGTTGGAGCGCCTGAATTCATGTCGATGGACATCACAAAAGCACCGAATATTGCAGGTGCGCCTGGACGAACAAGTTGGCTGTAAGCAACGCCTGCCAAAACCTCGGCCAGCACCTGCGTCAATGTTCCTGCTACAGAAACCGGAGCCATCGCGCCGCCAACGATAAAAGGCGAAATGATGCAGGCCTGATTGTTTTGTGCGTAAACTTCTAACGAACCCATCATC
>JBPCWT010000153.1:0-6465 GCA_051009255.1 Ruegeria sp.
CGGTAGACAGCACCAGAATGGCCGCCAGAGGTAGCAGCACCTTGAGGAACTGCACCATGCGCGAGTACCGGTCCACCTTGGCCACCTGTCAGCCCAACCCGACACGCAGGCAGTCATGAATATGCAACAGCCCCAATGCCTGGCCCGTCGTCTTATCTCCGACTACGAACAATGATGTAATCTTGCGGGCATTCATGATGGCAACCGCTTCTTCGGCAAGTGCCTCCGGCGAAATCGTCGTCGGGCTTTTAGTCATCACTTGTGCTGCCGAGTTATCAAGCAATCCACTCATATGACGGCGCAGGTCACCATCCGTAATTATACCCGTCAGCTTTCCGTTAGCGTCAGCTACACCCGCTACGCCGAACCCTTTTTGACTGATCTCGATAAGTGCGTCGCTCATCGGTGTGTCCAACGTGACCAAAGGCAGGGCATCACCTGTGTGCATCAGATCGCCAACTTTGCTGAGCTGCGCGCCCAGTTTGCCACCGGGATGGAAATCCCGGAAATTTTCCGGCCGAAAATCGCGGTATTTCATCAACGCAATCGCCAGCGCGTCGCCCATTGCCAATGTCAGCGTGGTCGAGATCGACGGCACCATGCCAAAACCGCAAGCTTCGCCCATTGCCGGAATTAGCAAATGCACGTCCGCCTGTTTCATCAACGTGCTTTCCGGTTTGCTGGAAAGACCGATCAATGGAATTCCGAACCGGCGCGTAAAGGCCAGCAAGTTGGCCAGTTCAGGCGCCTCGCCTGAGTTCGAAATTGCCAAAACAACATCGCCCTTTGACAGCATGCCTAGATCACCGTGGCTGGCCTCGGCCGGGTGAACGAAATAAGCCGGTGTGCCGGTACTGGCCAGCGTGGCGGCAATCTTGTGACCTATGTGACCGGACTTGCCGATACCGCTTACAATAATCCGCCCTTTGGCCTTTAGGATCATCTGGACGGCTTCGGCGAATTGATCGCCCAAGCTTTGCGCCAGGGCATCTAGTGCTCTGGCCTCGTCCGTGACGACCTGTCGGGCCGTACTTAAAAAAGATTCATTATCTGTCATGAGTGGGCAAAAATATCCGTTTCGGGCCAGCCAGCGAGGTCAAGCTTTGCGCGCATCGGCAGAAATTCGAAACAGGCCTGGGCCATTCCGGTTCTTCCTTCGCGCTCCAGTCGTTTATCCAATTCCTCTCGCAGGCGATGAAGATACAAAACGTCCGAAGCCGCATATTCCAATTGCGCCTCCGTCAAGGTTTCTGCGCCCCAGTCGCTCATCTGTTGCTGCTTTGAAATATCGACGCCCAGCAATTCCTGGCACAGGTTTTTCAATCCGTGGCGGTCGGTATAGGTACGCACAAGGCGGCTGGCGATTTTGGTGCAGTAAACCGGGGCCGCCAGCGATCCGAATGCATGATACATCACCGCGATATCAAAGCGGCCAAAATGGAAAAGCTTCAGCACATCGGGGTTTTCCAGCATCGCACTCAGGTTCGGGGCCGCCTTCTGCCCTTTTTCGACCTGGACAATGTGGCTGTTTCCGTCGCCGCCGGACATCTGGATCACGCACAGACGGTCACGATGCGGGTTCAACCCCATGGTTTCGCAATCAATTGCCACAACCGGGCCCAGATCCAAACCGTCCGGCAGGTCATTCTTATAAAGATGGTTCGCCACAGAGTGTTCCTTTGTACCGTACTGAGCAACGAGATAGGGGGTTTGGACGGCAAACTCAACTTTGTGCTGACAGGGTCGGCCTGCGTCGTTGCATTTATTGACATTATCCCCATGGGGGGGATATGGATATTGGCATGACTTCTCAGCCCCACGCATCGCATCCCCAAATCAAGGCACGCCTGAAACGCGCCCACGGTCATCTTGCCAAGGTCATTACCATGCTGGACGATCAGGCCGCCTGTACCGACATCGCCCAACAGCTTTTTGCTGTTGAAAAGGCTATCACCAACGCCAAACGCGCCTTGATCCACGACCATATCGACCATTGCCTGACCTCTGATGCCGAAACCCCGCATTCCGGTGTCGAGGATTTCAAAGTGATTACCAAGTATTTGTGATCTGATGATTGGTGTTCTGCAGAACAGGGTGTACCGACACCTGTTTGCCGCCCAGGTTGTTGCCCTTACAGGCACGGGTCTGGCAACCATCGCCCTAAGCTTGCTGGCCTATGATCTTGCTGGTCAGGCCGCAGGCATGGTTTTGGGAACAGCCCTGACAATCAAAATGGTTGCCTATGTCACGGTTGCGCCGCTGGCCGCTGCCTTTGCCGAACGGATCGACCGCCGGAAGATGCTGGTTGCACTGGATCTGGTTCGGGCCGCCGTTGCGATGTGCCTGCCCTTTGTCACAGAAGTTTGGCAAATCTATGTGCTGATCTTCGCCCTGCAATCAGCGTCCGCCGGATTCACACCGGCGTTTCAGGCGACGATCCCGGATGTCCTGACAAACGAAGAGGATTACACAAAAGCCTTGTCACTGTCCCGGCTGGCAATGGACATGGAAAGCCTGCTCAGCCCAATGCTGGCCGCCTTACTGCTGACTATTGTCAGTTTTGACAGTCTGTTCTGGGGTACGGGAATTGGTTTTGTTGCTTCGGCAATTCTGGTTGTTTCTGTGGTGCTGCCCTCGCCCAAACCATCACGCCGCCGTGGTATCTATGATCGTACCACCCGTGGCATTCGGATATATTTGAACACCCCGCGCCTGCGCGGTCTGTTGTGCCTGAACTGGACCGTGGCTGCGCTCAGTTCGATGGTCATCGTCAACACGGTTGTTGTGATACGAAGTGACCTGAATTTGGCGGAAAGCTCGGTTGCAATCGCTTTTGCTGGCTTTGGCGCGGGATCCATGATGGCGGCATTTACGCTGCCGCGCCTTCTAAACCGCCTGAAAGACAGAAATGTGATGCTGGCAGGTGCAACACTGGCGACCGGGGCAATGGCGTCAACAGCAATCCTTTTTGCTTTTGTGCCGATGTCCCTTCAGTTACTTACCGCCGCGTGGGCAGTTATCGGTTTTGGTTTTTCGGCTACGGTGACGCCTTCGGGCCGCTTGTTGACCCGTTCATCACGCCCCGAGGACCGCCCCGCCGTATTTGCCGCTCAGTTCACGCTGTCGCATTTGTGTTGGCTGGTATTTTATCCGCTGGCCGGTTGGCTGATGACGTCCCAAGGTGCCGTCACCGCAATGGCCGTGCTATCTGCGGCATCTGTAACTGGAATTATCGCCGCTCGCATGTACTGGCCGCGAAACGAAAATGCGACAGAGCCCAATCAACAGCCCAAATAAAAGACGATATTCGCCATTCAAAGCCTGTCGCAGACCTGTTCGCAGTTTCGCGGCAACAGCCAAAGCCTTGAGCAATTGGACCATTCTGCTCTAAATCGGTTGAGGGCATTCTAAAATCGGAGCGTAGATGGACCAGCTCGACCGCCGCATCATCGCCGCCTTGCAACATAACGCACGCGAGTCTACCACCAACGTCGCAGCGAAACTGGGTGTCGCCAGAACAACGGTTCACGAACGAATTAACCGCATGGAAGATCGCGGCGTCATTGCCGGTTATTCCGTGGTTCTGCGACAAGCGCAGGACGAGCCCAAGGTGCAGGTCGTTGTGTTGCTGGAAGTACAGCAAAAGGAAACCACGCGTATCATCAAGCGTCTGGATGCTTATCCCGAGGTCAAACTGTGCCTTTCGATCAATGGTGACTTTGATCTGCTGTTATCCGCCGAAGCACCCCGAATCGAAGATCTGGACATTCTGGTGGATGAACTTGCCGCGATCCCCGGTGTGCTGCGCACCAACACCAGCGTAGTTTTTGGGCGCCGCATAGATCGGATGTAACAGCCCAGAACCTGTTCAGCCCAGCGCTCTTAGAAATGCGAACCCAAAATCACTTTGATTTCCAGCTATCAAGCCAGCGCCGAACACCCTTACGGCGTTCATCAATCGCATCACCGGCTGCATAAAAACCGTCTTCGACATTCTCGATCATCGGATCAATCCGTGCCCGCCGGAAACGACGCCAACGAACCCAGATTGCCCAGACCAGCGCCGCAAATATTGTCAGAAAGACAATGTTGAACCAGGGAATGATACGAACGTCTGGCCCCTCGACGTGTTTGATGAATATTGCGTTGGGAAAGATCGACATGAACTCGTTGCGCCAACCGTAATGCGTGACAACCACCCAGTCAGGATTGTCTTTGGTGGATTTTGCATCATTCGCCTCGGTATACAGATTGGCGGTGTCAAATTTGAAATACGGCGGCCAGCCCCAGCCGGTATCCTCGTTTCGATAGACAATGGGTTTGCCATTGACGCGCACCGCCTGAATGAATTGCACGTCGCGGTTCGACAGGCTGGTTGACTGATCTTCGGGTTCTGACCAGAAAATCCGGGTCCAGTCGTTCAGATCCTGCCGTTCTTCATATGTGTTGACGATCCGCACTATGTCGTGCTGCGGCAGGGAATATTGCAAGATCGCCCCAATCGTGATCCAGAAGATCAGAATGAACGCCCATTTGATATAGACCATTCCAGGTTCCTTACATGTAGTTCACGACATAGATCAGCGCGATGATTGCCACCCAGGGTATAACATAGACACCCAGAATAAGTTTGCGCCGGAACGAATTGTCATAGGCCTTGAGCCCACGTTCGACAAAGGCTTCCTTGTTACCGGTCTTGCCTTTTTCATCCCACCACGTTTCCAGTTTGTGGCGGCGCATACCGCGCGAATAAAAGGATAGCGCGAAATAGGCAAGTGTCTGGACAACAAACAAAATCAGAAATAGCCGCATAGCACCGAACATCCTATTCCCTCCCCACTGCGCCCCATGGTCCAACACGGGCAATAACCGCATCGCTGACCCGATCCTCACCGCTCATATCAGGTTCATGACCGAACAGTGCGGCCCGGGCACCTGCCTTGTCCACCTGATACTCGCGCGCAAGGAAGTCGGCGACAAAGGCTTTTTTAACCTCGGGCCAGGTTGAGTAGGTGCTGTAAAACAACTCTTTGTGGCAGATGAACATCTGCCGCGGGTCCATCGGCGCCAGTTCTGACAACAGCATATTTACCAAATCACGGTTCGGCGTATCTGCGGCACGCAGAGTGTAGAAATAGGCCGGATGGTTCGACGTGATGCGCGGCCACGGCCCGCCATCCGTCGCCCAGCGCAACAGTTGCGCCAACCCGTGAAAGGCATCCGGCAACTGATCCGCGTGGTTGCGCGCCAGCCGCCGCATGTCGCTGCGATCCAGACCGGTCAGATCGACACCTGCATTTGCAGCCGCGTCAACCGTCAGGAAATCCATCTTTTGCTGCAGGATGGCCGCAGCATCCACGCCCCGCGCCTTGACGATCGGTTCCACCAGATCGTTGTAGTCCAGGAACTTTGCGATCTGGTTTCGTTGGGACGGATCAAAGATGTACTTGATCGGCAAATCCTCGGGTCCGTCACCCATGCTGATTGCCGCCGGATGATCCATGTCCGGGAACAGGTACAGACCGCCATAATGCGCGGTCCAGAAATTCTGCTGCTCGAACGCCGTATGACGAAGGCGCACGGGGTTACGGGTTACATCACCGGTTTCCTTGGCCGTTTCGATCATCTTGGCGATCAGCACATCATCAAACCAAGCGTCTTCTTTTGTTTTGAACCGCTCGACCATCCCCGCCAATTGCTCGGCCTTGCGCAACGTGCCGCCGACCGTATCCGCCTCGACCTCGATCTTACGCAGGTTGAACAGGTCGCCGGGGGTGGTGAGTTTGATGACAGAGTTTACCAATTCCCCCGCTACGGCATCGGTGGCGGTCAGGGCAAACAACTGCGCCTCGTTCATCTCGATAAATTCGCGCAGGATATCCCGCGAGGTCGAAAATTTGACGTTCAGCAGGGGGCTGCGTTTCTGTTCTGTCGTCAGCAAAATGAACTGCCGGTTCACCCCGTTGGGGTTGAGGTAGAGCGTGTCGTCAAACTCGATCCCCACCTCGGGCGAATAGCCCGAGATATCGACATGGAAGTCCGTCAACGCCGTGGTCTTGCCAGAAAGGTTCTGCAACGCACGATTATACCGCTCGACCAGGGCCGGGCTGGAGATGTGGATAAGGTTGCCAAACATCAGGCCTTTTTCGATGAGGCGGATCATACTAAATCAGCATCCCAGATCGGTAGTTGAGTTAGTTTTCTCATAGAACTCACTATTTCTGGAACTCTGAGCCTCTTGAAATAGCGCTGATCAGCTTGATTTAACTTCTCAAACAGTTCGATTGCTTCTTCAATAGAGGATATCACATCTACAAATTCGCTGAGTTCGTCAGACTTATCAATGGCATCACCAATGTTCGCTAAACGCTCGGCGACTCTCAGAATTTCCATGAAATCCGAGTCCACAGATTGCATCTGAACAGTTAAGTCCTCTTCTTGAACCCATGGAAGCAACACTAAACC
>JBPCWT010000154.1:0-5460 GCA_051009255.1 Ruegeria sp.
TGATCGTAACGGGTGTGGCCAGTCTGGTCGGCATTTTCGCCGGAGCCATACAGGGCTTTTTCGGCGGTTGGCTGGATCTTATCCTGCAGCGCATCATCGAGATCTGGTCCGCGACACCGTCGCTTTATGTGATCATCATCATGTTCGCCATTCTCGGGCGAAGTTTCTGGCTGCTTGTAGCCTTGATGATCCTTTTTGGATGGACGGGTCTGGTGGGCGTTGTGCGGGCCGAATTCCTGCGCGCGCGAAACCTTGAATACGTTCGGGCGGCCAAGGCGCTGGGCGTTGGCAACATGACAATCATGTTCCGCCACATGCTGCCCAATGCGATGGTCGCTACGCTGACCTTCATGCCTTTCATCGTGACGGGAACCATCGGCGGCCTGGCCTCGCTGGATTTTCTTGGGTTCGGATTGCCATCATCAGCCCCATCGCTGGGTGAACTGACCCTTCAGGCGAAACAAAACCTGCAAGCACCCTGGCTGGCCTTCACCACCTTCTTCACATTTGCCATCATGCTGTCGCTTCTGGTCTTCATCTTCGAAGGCGTCCGCGATGCGTTCGATCCAAGAAAGACATTTTCATGAGCCTGCTGGATGTGAACAACCTTAGCGTTTCGTTTCGGCAGGACGGTCAGGTATCCGCTGCGGTAAAGAGCGTGTCGTTCAACGTGGACAGGGGTGAAACGGTCGCATTGGTTGGCGAGTCCGGTTCGGGAAAGTCCGTCACTGCGCTGTCCACGGTATCGTTGCTGGGTGACAGCGCCATCGTCGAAGGGTCCGTTACCTATGACGGGCAAGAGATGATCGGCGCATCGGATCAGCGTTTGATGGATGTGCGCGGCAACGACATCAGCTTTATCTTTCAAGAGCCGATGACCTCGCTCAATCCGCTGCACACGATCCAGAAACAAATGGCCGAGTCGATTGCATTGCATCAGGGGCTGACAGGCGATGCCGCGCGGGACAGGATCATCGAACTGTTGAACAAGGTCGGTATCCGCGATCCCGAGGAACGCTTGGACAGCTATCCGCACCAGTTGTCCGGCGGTCAGCGCCAGCGCGTGATGATTGCCATGGCGCTGGCGAACAAGCCCGATATCCTGATCGCGGATGAACCGACAACCGCGCTGGATGTCACCATTCAGGCGCAGATTCTGGAACTGCTGGCCGAACTGCAGAAATCCGAAAACATGGGAATGCTTTTCATCACCCATGATTTGGGCATTGTCCGGCGTATTGCCGACCGGGTTTGCGTGATGAAAGACGGAGAGATTGTTGAAACCGGCATGACCGCCGAGATTTTTGACAATCCGCAACACCCCTATACCCGGAAACTACTGGCCGCCGAACCTTCGGGTGCGCCTGATCCGGTCGCCCCCGATGCCGAAGAGATCGCGCATACAGATCAGTTGCGGGTCTGGTTCCCGATTCAGCGCGGATTTCTGAAACGGACCGTCGGCTACGTAAAGGCCGTCAACGAGGCAACGATCAAGGTGCGCGCTGGTGAAACGCTGGGGATCGTCGGTGAAAGCGGCTCGGGTAAAACCACGCTGGCGCTGGCGATCATGCGGCTGATTTCGTCAGAGGGCGGCATTACCTATCGCGGTCAGGATGTACGCCGTTGGTCCACGCGGGAACTGCGCAGGCTGCGCAAGGATATGCAGATCGTGTTTCAGGACCCGTTCGGATCGCTTAGCCCGCGTATGACCTGCCAGCAGATCATCGCCGAGGGGCTGGCCATTCACAAGGTCGACCCGCATCGGGCACCCCGCGAACTTGTTGCCGAAGTGATGGCCGAGGTTGGGCTGGACCCGGATGCAATGGATCGCTATCCGCATGAATTTTCCGGTGGGCAAAGGCAGCGTATCGCAATTGCACGGGCAATGGTCCTGCGGCCAAAACTGCTGGTTCTGGATGAACCGACCAGCGCATTGGACATGACCGTTCAGGTGCAGATCGTGGACTTGTTACGAAATTTGCAGCGAAAGTATGGGTTGGCTTACCTGTTTATCAGCCACGATCTGAAGGTCGTTCGCGCCATGTCGCACAACGTGGTTGTGATGAAACAGGGTGACGTGATCGAAATGGGCACCGCCGACGATCTGTTCGAAAACGCCCAGACAGATTACACGCGCGAATTGATTGCGGCGGCGGGCTGAACTGCGCCCACCACCGGATTTGTTCAGGCGCTTGCGACCTTTTCCCGTGACGCCGGTTTGGGCGCTTGCCCCCGCAATTCTTCATAATGATCGAACTGCAGTTTTACCCAGCCGGTCCCCCGCGTGGCGCTTGCCAGTGTGCGGTGCAACTCGTCTTCGGCAACGGCCGGAAGCTGGGCATTGAAAATCTCCCATCCCGATGCGTTCGGGTTGCCTTCGAACCCCAGAACCTGTCCCTGCAACGAGCTGATTGTCGGAACCAGATCACCGACAAAGGCCGACGGCAGGTGAATTTCTGCGTTCAGGATTGGTTGCAATACCACCGGTTTGGCCTGCGGCAGCGCCTCGCGCACCGCATTCTTACCAGCAGTACGGAAGGCATAGTCTGAACTGTCGACATTGTGGTGTTTCCCGTCGCTCAGCGTGATCTTGACATCCACAACCGGAAACCCTTCGGGACCCTGAACCAGCGCATCCTTTGCCCCGTGTTCAACGGATGGGATGTAATTCCTGGGAACCGCGCCACCCTTGACGACTTCCTCGAACTGAAAACCTGTTCCGCGCGGCGTCGGGGCGATCGAAATAACGACATCGGCAAACTGCCCGGCCCCGCCGGATTGCTTTCTGTGGCGGTGGCGGTGCTCAACGGATGCCCGGATGGTTTCGCGATAAGCCGTTTCAACCGGGCCCGCCGCGATTTCGATCCCGAAATCTTCGGCCAGCTTTCCCGTCACCCGACGCATATGCTGCGGACCTTGCGATCCCAGAACCGCGTGACCGCTCAGTTCGTCATGCGTCAGCTGCAGACCCGGATCAATTTCTGCAAGCCGACTAAGCGCATTTGACAGGCGCACATCGTCCCGTTCGTGAGCGGGGGAAACGATTTGCCTGTGGGCGACAGGATGCGAGGCAGCCCATTCCGGCAACGGATCGGCCGAACTGCTGTCATACAGATAACCGGGATTCAGGTGGTCGGATTTTACCGCCAACCCGATCTGACCGGCCTCCAGTTCGTTAATCTGGGTTTTGGCATCCAGTCCAGTCAGATTGCCAACCGTCTCGCCCCCCAGATTTTCATGCGCCTTTACACCTTTGCCCAGACCGCGCAGGACGATGATCTTGCCGATATGTTTTTTGACATCTGCAAATCCGGCGATGGCGCGGGCGTTTTCGGCTGCTTCGTCCCGGCCTGCCGCGATGTCGAACTCGGGCGCTTCGTGGCGCAGGGCTTTCATCAGCCGCGTCAGTCCGTTGCCGTGGCTGGCTGCCCCAAGGCAGGCCGGGATCAGTTGATGGTTTTGCAAAACCTGGGTCGCAAGTTCATAAACCTCGGCGCTGGGCGGTTGTTTGTCCTCGATCAACTGCTCCAACAGGTTGTCATCAAAGTCAGACAGCGTTTCCAGCAGTTCCGCGCGCGCCTCCTGCTCGCGGTCTTCTACCGATTGCGGCAGTTCAATCAGGGCCGATGGTTGCCCCTCCTGATACTTCCACGCACGTTCCGAAATCAGGTCGACCGCGCCTACAACCTGATCTCCATCGCGGATGGGAACCTGCCGTAGCGCGATGTGATGGGTGCAATATGTCTGAAGCGCCGCGATGATATCCCGCACGCGGCCATTTGGGCTGTCCATGCGGTTGATGAACAGGAAACAGGGAATGCCGGCCTCTTCGACCAACCGCAGATAGGGGGCGCATAACACGGCAGCGTCCGGGTCGGGCGGCACCACCACGACGGCAGCATCCGATATCGCCATCGCCGGGCCCACATAGGCCAGCGCATCGCCGCCGCCATCCACATCAACCGCGCACCACGGTTCGTCTAAATAAGAAAAACCGTGCAAGTGCACGGTTCCGGATACGTCGAATGTGGTTGGTCGGCCATCAAGGCGGCTGATGGCCTCGACCAGTGTAGTTTTGCCCGATTGACTGGGGCCGAGGACGGTAAAGACGCGCATAGGTGCTGTCCCTCTCTGTTGGTTGCAGTTCCGCTGCACGAAAGGGTCTGTCGAACGCAGATGCGCCGGCATATTCTGTCTGTAACTTTGCCTGCCTCGGGCGTGGGGCGGATGCTGGCCCCGATCCCCCAAGTGTGGGGAAAACTCGGGCCACCCGTCAAGCCCCCGCACCGGTTTTGAATGAAATGGCGGGGTGCCCGCCAATTTCTTTTGTGTCAGATGGCCGAACTGTGCCCCGCTTTGCTCAGGTCATAAGCGTCAAAACTGCGCGCGATTATCCGCGTCAGTGCACGCGCTTCGGGCGGTATGAACAAACCGCTTTCATTGATGCGTAAAAGCCCCTCGAAATCCCGGTTGGCCGTTTCGTACATGGCCTGCAATTCGGCTGCGGATATCGGGTAGTCCTCAACAATCTCGGTCGTGTTGACCTGGAAGTCGCACATCAGCGCCTCGATCAGCCGTGACCGCAATACATCCTGACCCTTGAACAAATGCCCGCGCGAGGTTGAAAAACGCCCCTCCCGGATTGCCTTGATATGGGCAGAGGTCGCAGGGGCGTTTTGCGCATAACCCTGCGGGAAACGCGAGATCGAGCTGGCCCCCACGCCGATCAGAACCTCGGCCTGATCATCGGTATAGCCTTGAAAATTCCGCTTCAGCTTTCCGGATCGCAACGCCTGGGTCAGGCCATCCTCTTGCGTGGCGAAATGGTCGATGCCGATCTCGGCATAATAGTCCCACATGAACAGGCGCCGGGCCGTGTCGAACAGGTCCAGCCGTTCTTCGGGGGTGGGCAGCGCGTCGGACGGAATCAACTGTTGCCGCTTGGCCATCCACGGCACATGCGCATAGCCATACAGCGCAACCCGGTCGGGGCTCAACGACAGCAGTTTTTGTACGCTTTCTGTCATCCGGGCCTTGGTCTGATGCGGCAGACCATACAGGATATCGGCGTTCAGGCTGGAAATCCCGCGTGCACGAATCATATCGATTGCATCGCGCGTAACGTCATAACTTTGGATGCGTCCGATGGTTTTCTGAATTTCATCGTCGAAATCCTGCACCCCGATCGACGCACGGTTCATCCCCGCATCGGCCAACGCATCCAGACGGGCCTCGTCGATTTCATTCGGGTCAATCTCGACCGAGAATTCGGCATCCGATCCCAGTGGAACAATCTCCAGAATACGGGCCGCAAGATCGCGCATCAGGTCAGGGTTCAACAACGTTGGTGTTCCGCCGCCCCAATGCAGACGGGACAGGGTGACACCTTCGGGCAAACGGGCGGCCAGCAGATCCAGTTCAGCCTTTAACACATCCACATAAGCTATGACCGGATTGTCG
>JBPCWT010000155.1:0-2627 GCA_051009255.1 Ruegeria sp.
GCGTCAAATAGTCCAAGCCTTGCCAATTGTGGTTTCGCTATCATAACGATACCGTTATGTGATGGTTCGCCCAGATACCTTGACCGAGATCAAGTGGAAACGCGCATGACATTACAGGCCCAGTTCAACCACTCGAATTGCAGCGACTGCCCCATCCGGCACCGCGCGGTTTGCGCTCATTGTGATCGGGACGAACTCGAAGAACTTGAAGAAATCAAGTACTATCGCAGCTTCGAAGCCGGGCAGACAATTATCTGGTCCGGCGACCAGATGAATTTCGTGGGCTCGGTCGTGTCCGGCATCGCGTCGCTGACACAAACGATGGAGGACGGGCGCACCCAGATGGTTGGGCTATTGCTGCCCAGCGATTTTGTCGGTCGACCAGGGCGGGACAGCGCACCCTATGACGTACAGGCCACAACGGATGTGGTCATGTGCTGTTTCCGAAAAAAGCCGTTCGAAGATCTGATGAGCAAAACTCCGCATATCGCGCATCGCCTTTTGCAGATGACATTGGACGAACTTGATGCCGCGCGCGAGTGGATGCTGGTTCTGGGGCGAAAAACGGCACGCGAAAAGATCGCAAGCCTTCTGTCAATCATTGCGCGGCGGGATGCATCGCACGGCACGGTGGATTCCGGCAAGCCGATTGTGTTTGATCTGCCGCTGACACGTGAATCCATGGCCGACTATCTTGGGCTGACGTTGGAAACGGTAAGCCGTCAGATATCAGCACTGAAAAAGGACGGGGTCATTACGCTTGAGGGCAAGCGCCACGTGACCATTCCCGATATGAGCCGCCTGATGGAAGAGGCGGGCGACGACACCGATGGCGGATTGCCAATCTAAACAGCGTCGCGCAGCCAGTTAACAACCCTTTCCGTTGGCGTTCCAGGCTTGATCTGGCGCGGGCTCCACAGGCGGAGTGTGTCCGGCATATCCACGCGCTGACTAAACGGCGCTACCAGTTTTCCGCTTTGCAGAAATGGCGCAACAAGGGCGCTGTGCGCCATCAGAACACCGGCACCATTGACCGCCTCTTCGACTGCCAGTGCGTACAGGGAAAACACTGGCCCCCGAGGTGAAAACTTTTCGCCCGGCATGGCTGCTTCGGCCCATATCTGCCAGTCCTGCGACCAGGTGCTGTCTGACAGGCAAGTTACTTCGCGCAGGTCCTGCGGAGCCTTAAGCCTTGATGCCAATGATGGCGCGCAAACCGGAAAGACCGCGTTGTCGGCCAGAACTTCGCCGCGATCGCGGCCAAAGAACAAGTAAATGTCATAAGGGGCTCGCTTGAGGTTCGGCGGGGACTCCTCGGCCGTCAGCGAAACCTCTATTTCCGGCGCGGCCTCGCGCAGCTTTGGCAGCCGTGGCGAAAGCCACAGCTGGGCGACAGACGGCAACGTTACGATGTGCACCACGTGCGGCTTGGCCTCGGTCCGCAGCGTCTGGCTGGCTTGGGTCAGCGCGTCAAACGCAAGACTCAACTGGGGCAATACTCGGTGCCCGAGGGACGTCAGCACCACACCCCGAGCGTTTCGATCGAATAACGGGGCGCCCAAATCTTCTTCCAGTGCTTTGACATGGGCGGAAACCGCACCCGCGCTGACGCCCAGCTCTGCCGCGGCAGAGGCAAAACTTTCCAACCGGGCGGCAGCCTCGAACGCACGCAAGGCGTTCAACGGAAACGGTCTTGGGCGAGGAGGTGCAACAGACATATCTAAGCCTCAATTTTTCTGACCCTATTTTTTCGCAAAACTGGTTTGTCTGCAAGCATGGGTTTGCCCATTCTTCCCACATCAATCGGAGGTTCAAATGCCACAACTTGCACACCGCCCCTGGGTTCCGGCGCATTGCGAAGACTATGTTCAACGGATCGCAGAGAGCGTTGCCACAACAAATCCATCAATGGTCGAAGACCGGATTGAATCCCTGGCGCAAATGAACACCCGGATTCACGACTCGGAATGTTTCAACCTGAACCCGGCAACCAACGTCATGAACCCAAAAGCCGAGGCGATGCTGGCCACAGGGTTGGGTAGCCGCCCGTCCTTGGGGTATCCCGGCGACAAGTATGAAATGGGTCTGGAGGCCATCGAAGAAATCGAAGTTATCGCGGCAGAGCTTGCCGCGAAGGTTTTCAACGCAAACTATGCCGAGGTCAGGGTGGGATCGGGCGCACTGGCCAACCTGTATGGCTTCATGGCCCTGACACAGCCGGGCGACACGATCATCGCGCCGCCGGCATCTATCGGCGGGCACGTGACCCATCATTCGGACGGATGCGCAGGACTTTACGGCCTGAACACCATAAACGCGCCTGTCGACGCTGACGGCTACAGCCTCGATCTGGATCAACTAAGGGCGCTGGCGCAGGAACATCACCCTAAAATGATAACCGTGGGGGGATCGCTGAACCTTTTTCCACACCCGGTCGCCGAGGTGCGCGAGATCGCGGATGAGATCGGTGCCAAGGTTCTGTTCGATGCGGCACATCAATGCGGGATTATCGCGGGAGGTGTTTGGCGCAACCCGCTGAACGAGGGTGCGCATTTGATGACGATGAGCACATACAAAAGCCTTGGTGGACCGGCAGGCGGGCTGATCGTTACCAACGAGGCCGACAT
>JBPCWT010000156.1:0-7026 GCA_051009255.1 Ruegeria sp.
TTGGTTTACAGATCATGCAGGCCTTCGTAAAGTTTATTTGAGCGCTCAAATAAAGTTATCATTATTGACGTTTGGATTCTACGCGCTGTAAATGGCGGAACTGGCAGGAGAACGTGAACTTGTTCGAAGCAAAGCAGGAACGCCCCCGTAAAGAGCGCAAGGAAAATGCGGATCGGCGCCGCAGACAACTTCTTGATGCAGCGGGCCGTTCCATCCTTGTGCATGGTCTGGCTAAGACGACGCTAGCCACAGTTGCCGCCGAGGCGGGGCTGTCACAGGGGGTCGCGGTCTTTTACTTTAAATCCAAAGGCGGGCTGCTTACGGAAACCCTGCGCGATCTTTACCAGAGGTACGAGGATCATTGGGCAGCCGCACTTGACCGCTCAGGCGATAAACCCTCAGAGCGATTAAGGGCGCTGATCAAAGCTGACTTTCATCCCAACGCATGTGGGCCGAATGTGCTGCCGATCTGGTATGCCTTTTGGGGAGAGTTGCGATTTCAAAAGCAGTATGACGAGGTTGCGGAGCACTTTGAAACCCGCAGACGCGAAACGTTGTTTGAAATCTGGCACGATTTGCTGGATGGAAAGGATACGACTTCACCAGCGCAAATGGCAGAATGGATGGAAACGCTTACCGACGGATACTGGCAGCGTTTGCATCTAGCGCCCGAAAGCCTGAACCGAAAAACCGCGGAAGCAGCGGCTTGGGCGTGCCTTGCTCGCTTGGCGCCTGATCTTCTTGGTGACGTGGTCTAAGGCTAGCTGGTATTGGGGTCGCAAGAAATTACAGGTATTCAAACGGCGCGACCACCGAGGTCAACCTTGGCCTTTGTTGTTCCCTAGGCGCGTGATTTAACGCGCTCTGCACTGCCAATTTTAATTTCGTTGGCGGCGACAACACTTATCGGGATTGTAGAGACCGTGATGGTGACACCATCGGAGGTATTGCCCCTTGCGGCGGTTTCGAGCACGGCGTCGGTACTGATCATATTCCATCCGGCTTTGTACGGGTTTGTATCTGCAATTGGCGTGCGAATGTTCGCCTTTTGGATTGTTGAATTGCCCGCTGGCTAGATGCTCGGGCCTTGGTTTGGATTCGGTCCAAACGCACGGTGGGTCGGCTATGAAATTGAATTGACATTGTCCTCAATAACATTGACATATCGCTTTTATAGCAAAGCCTTATCGCCGATATAAGGTATCTATTTCAACGATCTACAGGCCAAAGCGGTCCAATAGCCGAAGACGCATGATTTCAGCCTCGACCAGAGTTTCCCGTGCAAATGAATAGGGCAACGGTTTCAGAGGTGTCACTGGAAACTCAAGTTCGTCGGTGTTGGCCCCCGCAGTCCATTGGGCCAGTACCCGGCCCATTGCCGTGGCTATTGCGACGCCTCGTCCGTTGTATCCAAGACCTGACATCATTCCCGGCGCAAGTTCGTGCAAATGCGGATAGTGATCCCGCGTCAATGCAACAAATCCGCCCCACGCGAATTTCCATTCCGCGTCCGCAAGTTGAGGATACAGTTCAGCAGATATGCGTTTAAGCCGTTCAATTTGTTTCAGAGTAGATCTGTCGTTGTAGGTACCCCGGCCGCCCATCAGGAAACGGCCCTGGGCATCTTGCCTAAAATACAAAAGTAGGCGTCGGGCATCTGATAGGGCATTGCCTTTTGGAAGAATAGTCTGCCGGATGTTGTCAGAAAGTGGGGCGGTTGCAACTTGCACTGAACGAACGGGCAGAACGGATTTCGCAATTTTTCCTTGTAGGTCCCCGGAGTAGGCGTTGGTGCAGATCAACACATTGGTTGAAAAGACCTCGCCCTTGGGCGTTTTAACGCAATAACCACCAGCCTGGGGGACGATCTGATTTGCGGGCGTGTTGCCGTACACTTCAACGCCGTCGCGCTGCGCGGCGCTGGCCAAACCCAAGGCGTAGTTTAGCGGATGCAGGACACCGCCGCGCTGATCAAAAGCGCCGCCCAGATAGGCATCTGTTCCGGTCAGATTCAATATCGCGTCCCGGTCCAGTTGAACCATGCCGCCGCCATGATTGTCCCAATCTTCTGCGAGGTGATGAAGTTGGCGAAGCGCCTTTGGCGTATGCGCCGCCCGGATCCAGCCGGGTCTTGTTGCAGCGCACTCAATTTTGTGACGCTCAATGAGATCGAAGACCAAGTCGGCAGCATCACCGGCCATTCGGATCATGCGATTGCCCCAGTAATCACCGAACTTCGTTTTGATCATTGTCGGCCCATCCTTGAGGCCAACGTTGATTTGTCCACCGTTACGGCCTGAGGCCCCCCAGCCGGGGTGCTGCGCATCAATCAAAACGACCTTTGCACCGCCCTCTGCCAGATGAAGCGCGGAAGAAAGCCCGGTAAAACCAGCGCCGATTACGGTCACGTCCGCACGCCTTTCTTGGTCAAGTTCTGCGTAGTCAACGGATGCGTTTGCTGATGCCGACCATAGGCTGTTCGCAATCACCGGGTTTTCATTTTGGATCATGTGAAACTCGCACAACCTTGTTTTGCGGGACGATTTGCATAGTTTTTGGCGATGGAACGTGAAGAGAAAGATTGTATTCGATGCCTCGGCTTTTGAACCAGTTCGATTTGAAACACGGTGCAACCATCGAAAGTTTCCAGCAAGCGTGGGACGCATTTGTTGAATGCTTGGTGAACGCTAATCTTGCCGTAACCAGCTCTCCGTTGAACGTTCGCGTTGCGGAAAGTGGTTATGATACCGACGAAATGCGCAGTCACACATTCATGGCCGTAATCGAGTTTCGGGACCAACCGCAGGCCGACGCGGCGTGGGCGGCGATTGAAGATCGTGTCGAGCCGCTTGTAGGTTTGCATCGAAACGTTATTTCGTTGGTACATGATCCCGTTTTCACATTTTGGTCCGAACTGTAGTCACTTATCAAAAAATTCGGTCGGTGGGATTAGGCAATCCACTTTGTGGGCTTATGCGATTTTTACTTGGCACGACGTTTGATTAGTGATTGAATGATCATTCAATGAACGGGATTTTTATGTCGGATGTCAACCACGTAAAGCACCGTTGGAGTGGGTGTGCAGGAGTTAAGCAAGCTGAACAACATAGAATCCAACCAACAAATTTACTTGTCAGGTGACCAAAACGAAGAAGTTGATTCAAAAGACGATGCAGAACGACAATCGACGAAGAACAGAACCCAAAGAAGTAAGGCGGCAACAACTGATTGATGCCACGATAGACTCGATTGCCAAAAACAGTATCGGTGGAACGACGATGTCTACCGTGACGGATATTGCCGGGCTCTCTTTGGGCATCGTCAACTTTCACTTCAAAAGCAAACAGAACCTGCTTGAAGAAACGTTGCTTTTTCTTGCCCGCGAACATCACGATCAATGGCTACAGGCTTTCAACAACGCCGGATTGTCCGCGCCTGACAAGTTGTTGGCAATAGTTGATGCTCATTTCCAACCTCAGATCTGTACGCCAAAGAAACTTGCCGTCTGGTTCGCATTTTTTGGAGAGGCAGGCCGTCGCAAAACCTACCGAAAACTGATCGAAGACATTGATCGGGAACGATACAGCATTGCATTGCGCCTTTGCCGCGAGATCGCAAAGGAGGGTGGAAATACTGCCATACCTCCCCGACAGGTCGCCAACATTCTAGAAGCCCTCTACGACGGTGTCTGGTTGGAGCTTTTGACCTATCCCGAAAACTGGAACCGCTTGGAAGCCCGTAATCACATTACTGCTTTTCTGGCCAAGGTTTACCCGAGTCACTTTCAGATGCCTGAATTTGACGGCGAATGGTGAGGCCGGTCGAAGCGCCAAATTCCAGATCATACATCAAAACAATCAGGTGCCTCAACGCACCTAGCAAGGGCTACACTCAATGAGCAGAGACGCCAGATACGACATTCTTTTTGAACCGATAAATATTGGTCCGGTCACAGCACCGAACCGGTTTTTCCAAGTTCCGCATTGTACTGGAATGGGATGGCAGTTCCCGCGAACACTTGCGGCCATGCGAAAGGTTAAGGCCCAAGGCGGGTGGGGCGTCGTTTGCACCGAGTACAACTCGATCCATCCTTCTTCCGATGATCTTCCCCATCCTTACGCGTCCTTGTGGGATGACAGCGATGTGCGGGCTCATTCATTGATGACCGAAATGGTGCATGAACACGGAAGCCTTGCCGGGGCCGAACTATGGTACGGCGGGGTGAACGCTAACAACCTGTTTACGCGAATGCCTGGAATGGATGTAGACAGCCTGCCCAACACCAAGGGTCACCCATATCAAACTCGGGCGATGGACAAGCAAGACATCTGCGATTTCCGCCGCTGGCATCGAAAGGCCGCGTTGCGGGCAAAGGACGCAGGATTTGATGTGGTTTATGTTTACGCGACCCATGACTACATGCTCTCGAATTTTTTAAACCCAAGGGTGAACACGCGCAGCGACGAGTATGGTGGGTCCCTGACGAACCGCGTTCGTCTTACGCGCGAATTGATCGAAGACACAAAAGAGGCGGTTGGCGACCGTTGTGCCGTCGCGATTCGGTTCTCTGCGGACGAAGAAATAGGCGAGGACGGACAGCCCATTTATGGTGAACGTCGGGAAATTTTCGAGATGCTGGCTAGTCTTCCTGACCTTTGGGACATCAACATCGCGAATTACTCTGTCGAGATGGGGGTATCGCGCTTTGTAAAGGAGGGAGCGCTGGAACCCTACATGCACTGGGTCAAATCCGTTACTGACAAGCCCGTTGTGACAGTCGGCAGGTTCACTTCGCCAGATACTATGGTTAGCCAGGTCAAACGCGGCATTACTGATTTCATTGGCGCGGCCCGCCCTTCGATCGCTGATCCTTTCCTGCCCAAGAAGATTGAAGAAGGGCAGCTGACTGCAATCCGCGAATGCATCGGTTGCAACGTTTGCTACGCCAGCGATACGATTGGTGTTCCGATCAGATGCACCCAAAACCCAACCATCGGAGAGGAATGGCGCAAGAATTGGCACCCGGAGCTGATCTTGGCGAAGACCTCGAATGCGAAAGTGCTAGTTGTGGGGGCTGGGGCAGCCGGGCTGGAAGCTGCGCGGGCGCTTGGTGCGCGGGGATATGACGTGATGCTGGCCGAGGCATCCCGCGAAATTGGCGGGCGGGTGGTTCGCGAAGCAAGCCTGCCCGGTATGAGTGAGTATGTCCGCGTAAAAGATTATCGAGAACAACAACTGATCAAGATGCCGAATGTCGAGATATTTCGTGAGAGCAGATTGACGGCAGAGGATATTTTTGCCGTCGAAGCAGATCACGTGGCAATCGCAACCGGGGCAAATTGGCGAAATGAATACTATGACGGCCAGCGCTACTGCTCGGTCGCCGAAGGCGAAGTTTTATCCCGGGTTTTTACGCCTGACGACATCATGGATGGGAATCTGCCTGACGGACCAACTGTCGTTTTCGACGGTGACGGATATTACATGGGCAGCATTGTCGCAGAAAAAGTCAGGGCACAAGGTCACACCGTGACGTATGTGACGTCCTCGGACAGCGTCGCGGACTGGGCGGGAAAAACATCGGAACGCGCCCGTATTCGCACACGGATGCATCACCTTGGGATCGATATCTTACCCTCAACTTCCATAAATTGGTTTAAAGGCGACCAAGCAGAGCTGGACTGCGTTTACAGTGGGCACAAAACAATCATTCCTACGAACAACATTGTAATGGTTACAGCCCGCAAACCCAATGATAGCTTGTTCCGTGATGTATTGGAGCGGTTGGGAGAAAAGCCTTGGCCGTTTAGCATCACCCGTATCGGAGATTGTGATGCCCCGGCGATTATCGCCGCAGCTGTCTATGCGGGGCACCGTTACGCTCAGGAATTGGATTGCGAAGTGGATGTTGATCAACCTCTTAGGCACGATCGAATAGATGTTGGGGTAGATGGCTAATAGTGGGGTAAGCGCGACTTCAAGTCTGAAAAAATTTAACAGTCTAGTTGGTATTTTCAGAGGAAAATCGGTTGTGAATGGCAGGGTGCCGATCTAGCCTTTTGTCATACAAAACGCTGCCTATTTCGATACTTCAGTACCAGCCCGGAGATCATTCGCTTGGCGGTGATGCTGTACATCCGGTTTCCGCTTTGCCGTGTCGCTTCATTAACTTCTTGAGGAATTTCAGTGCTGCAGCCTTGTTTCGGCGTTTGGTGGCAACGGCTTCCAGCACCTCGCCTTCATGATCAACAGCCCGCCAAAAATAGTGCCGCTTGCCATTCACCTTCACAAAGACCTCGTCCACGTGCCACTTCCATTTTGAAAAGGCTCGAAGTTGCTGAACACGCTTTCTGCGGATCTCTGAAGCGAACATCGGACCAAAACGGTTCCACCAGTAGCGGACGGTTTCATGGCTGACATCGATCCCGCGCTCATGCAGCAGATCTTCGACATTCCGCAACGAAAGTGGAAACCTGATGTAAAGCATCACCGCCAGGCGGATGATCTCGGGACTGGTTTTGAAGTACTTGAAGGAGACAGGTTTGGTCATTCCTAAACGCTATGCGACCCCCCTGCCCCGCTCAAGCAAAGTTAATCTGACATAACCATTTCGAGAATGCGCGCAGCTGCTGGACTCGCTTCCTTCATATCTCAGAAGCAAACACCGGACCGAAGCGGTTCCACCAATAGCGGACGGTTTCGTGACTGACGTCGATACCGCGTTCATGCAGCAGGTCTTCGACATTCCGCAGGGAAAGTGGAAATCGGATATACAACATCACCGCCAAGCGGATGATTTCGGGACTGGTTTTGAAATACTTGAAGGAGGCAGGTTTGGTCATTCCTAAATGCTATGCAACCGACCTGCCCCGCTCAAGCAAAGTTCCTCTGACAAGACCCCATAGAGATCTCGCATCGCTATCTTTGGATCACCGAATTACGTGAACCGAACACCTGGCATGATGCACGACTCTGTTCGCAGTGGAACCTAGAAATATATCCTCGAATCCCGGCTTGTGCGAAGCC
>JBPCWT010000157.1:0-9718 GCA_051009255.1 Ruegeria sp.
ATACATGGCGCAGCAAGGCAGAGGGTTCAATGGTGTTCAGGCTTGCCCGAATGCGTTTTCAATAATTTTAATCTGCCCGACAGAGTTCACCAACGCCGCATCAAACCGAACATCAGTTAACTGACCCATGGTCTCTCGTTCAAGAAACTGCGCTGCGGAATCGCAAATTCTGTTGATTTGCCGCTGGCTGATACGCGCGGCTGCCGTGTCAAACCCCGAGCTTTTCTTAACCTCGACAAAGACCAGCCCATCGTCATTGCGGGCGATCAGGTCAATTTCACCACCGGCACCGCGCCAGCGCCTGTGCGCAATGACGTACCCACGGCTTTCGTATTCCAAAGCAACCCGAAGTTCTGCCGATTGACCTGCTTGATAAGCAAGTGCACCGCGCGAAGTTCGGTTTACCATGTCATCCCTTTCCCAACTTCAACGCCATTTGGTACATTGCACGGCGCGGCTGGTCGTACATCTTAGAAACCAAATCTGCTGCATCACGCACAGAATGCGTTTCCAGTGCCATTCTCAGGGCTTCTTCTAGGTCAGACTGGTTAACGCTTTGCGAATGCGAACGATCCACCAACAAGACGATTTCGCCTTTAGTAATCTCCTGGTCGATCCCTGCAGCGAGTTCTGCTAGCGTACCGCGGCGGATTTCCTCGAATTTCTTGGTCAGTTCCCGGCACAGCGCGGCAGAACGATCGCCGCCCAGAACGTCTGCGAGATCGGACAAACAGGCAGCAACACGTTTGGGCGATTCATAGAAAACAAGCGTTCCGGGAACATCCCGCAATGCCTCGATTCTTGTCCTGCGGGCACCGGACGAATTCGGCAAAAAACCCGCAAAAAAGAACGCATCTGTCGGAAGCCCCGCCAGTGTCAATGCCGTCAAAGCGGCAGAAGGACCCGGTGCACAGGTTACCTGATGCCCGGCTTCGGCTGCCTGCCGCCCCAGGTCATATCCCGGATCGGCGATCAGGGGCATTCCGGCCTCGGACGCATAGGCGACGGATTGGCCCTGCCCCAGCACATTCAACAGCTTTTCCCGCGCTCCAACGCCGCTGTGGTCGTGATAAGCAAGAAGGCGGCGACCATCCAACGGTACCGCATGAATATCCATCAACCTGCGCAGGCTGCGAGTGTCTTCGGCTGCGATAACATCCGCTGACGCCAGCACGTCCAACGCCCTAAGCGTAATGTCGCGTGCAGTACCGATCGGAGTGGCAACAAAATACAGACCGGGCGCCAATCTGACCTTTTGGTAATTCAACGCTGGACCCTCTCTGCATGACGTTTATTATCGCGGCTTAACAAAGTGCGGTAAACCTAGCCGCCGGATCAGGGAGTTTTGATTTAGATGTTTAGCGTTTGCAAGCCTGCCCGCAAACTGGCGAGATCTGCCATTGCCTTGGCGACCGTGGCGTTTTTGGCCACATGCGACTCTGCATCGATTGGCGGTGGCCCATCGATAAACACCTCGAAGCCTGTGCCGGTGGCATTGCTGGTTCCGCGTGGATCAGCACAAGCAGGCGACGCAGAATTGGCGCAAAGCCTTGAAAACTCGGCCAGACTGGCCATGGCTGATTTGCAGAACGTTCAGATTGACTTGCGCGTTTACGATACGGCTGGCAACCCGAATGCTGCGGCAGCCGCTGCGCAACAGGCGGTTTCGGACGGTGCCAAGATCATACTTGGGCCAGTTTACGCGCAGGCAGCAAACGCTGCCGGGCTTGCTGTATTAAGCAAGGGGGTCAATGTCCTTTCATTCTCGAACAACACCACCATTGCGGGCGGAAACGTTTTTGTTCTGGGCCCGACTTTTGAAAACACGGCAAATCGTCTGGTCAACTACGCGGCCAATCAGGGCAAAACCGGCGCAATCATCGTGCACAGCAACGATGCTGCCGGACAATTGGGACAAGTTGCTGTTGCCAGTGCCTTGGGCCGCAGCCGGATCAGCAACGCTGGAACCGTTGGGTTTGACAGGTCACAACAGGGCGTGATCGACTCGGTCGCGGCGGTAAAGGCGACAGTTGATGCCACCGGGGCCGATACATTGTTCCTGACGGCAACGACCGCCGGGGCGCTGCCGCTTTACAGCCAATTGTTGCCTGAATCCGGTGTTTCATCAGCAACGACACAGTTCATCGGCCTGACACGTTGGGATATCCCGCCGCAAACGCTGGAACTTCCGGGCGTTCAGGGCGGTTGGTTCGCACTGCCCGACCCGGCAAAAGCACAGGCTTATCGTGCAAAGTACAATGGTACATATGGAGTAGCCCCGCATCCGATCAGTGGGCTTGCCTATGATGGGGTTGCTGCAATCGGTGCGCTGGTCAGTCAGGGTAAGTCGGATGCGCTCACTGGTGCCGCTCTTACACAGAACGCAGGCTTTCAGGGCGTTGGTGGAATTTTCCGGTTACGTCCCAGCGGAACCAATGAACGTGGATTGGCCGTGGCCACAATCCAGAACAGACAGGTGGTTGTGATTGACCCTGCCCCACAAAGCTTCTCTGGCGCCGGATTCTAATCTCTCGGTGCATATTCCGCAGCCGAAGGGCGAGCTGATTTGCCCGGCGGAAGACATCTTTGATGCAGCAGACGTTGCTTCCCGGATCGCAGATGCATTCAGGGACTGCAAAGACAATGCGGCAATGCGGTCTGAAGTCGTGCGTATTCTGCGTGACGTGCAAAAATCAGGCCGTGCCGCCATTGCCGATGCGTTTTCCGAACGTCCGTTTGATGCAAGGCCCCTGACACGCGCCTATACCTTTTTGACCGATGGTATGGTCTGCACCGCATTGCATGTCGCCAGCGTTCACTTGCACCCATTGGCAAACCCAACCCAGGGCGAAAGAATCGCCGTTATGGCCGTCGGCGGGTATGGCCGGGGCGAAATGGCCCCGTTTTCCGACGTCGATCTGTTGTTTCTGACGCCTTACAAAATTACGGCATGGGCCGAGAGCGTGATCGAATCCATGCTCTATATCCTCTGGGACCTGCGGCTCAAGGTGGGACACTCGACGCGCACCATCAGGGATTGCCTGCGCCTTGGCGCCGAAGATTTCACGATTCGAACGTCAATGTTGGAACAGCGTTACCTTGCCGGTCAAAAACCGCTTGCAGAAGAGTTGGACGAGCGGTTGAAATCCGAGCTTTTCAAGGGGACCGGAAGAGAATTCATCGAAGCCAAATTGCAAGAGCGAGACGAGCGTCATCACAAGCAGGGTGAACGCTATATGGTTGAACCGAACGTGAAAGAGGGCAAGGGCGGCCTGCGCGACCTGCAATCGCTGTACTGGATTGCCAAGTACATTTATGGGGTTCAGGACGTCGCCGAATTGGTGCCCCTGGGCCTGTTCACGCCCGAAGAGTTCGACAGGTTTGTCGAGGCCGAGGATTTCCTGTGGGCCGTGCGATCACATCTGCACCTTGCAACCGGACGCGCGACCGAACAGTTAAACTTTGATTTGCAGGTCGAGGTTGCTGATCGCATGGGCTATGAAGACCGCGCAGGCCGCCGCGCAGTCGAAGTGTTCATGCAGCGTTATTTTCGCGAGGCGACGCGGGTTGGCGAACTGACGCGCATATTTCTGACCAAACTGGAAGCTGCTCATGTAAAAAGCGCCCCATTGCTGGAGCGTATTTTTCGTCGCAAACCCCGTGTTAAACTCGGCTACAAGGTTGTGCATGGTCGGCTGGATGTCAGCGACCCCAAGAAGTTTTTGACCGACAAGATGAACCTTCTGCGCCTATTTGAAGAAGGGTTGAGGACTGGCATGTTAATCCACCCGGACGCCATGCGTCTGGTCACGGCCAATCTGCATCTGATCGATGACGAGATGCGCAACGACAAAGAAGCCCAGCGCATTTTCCTTGATTTGCTGCTGAAACACGGAAATCCCGAGCGCGCACTCAGACGAATGAACGAACTGGGCGTTCTTTCGACGTTTCTGCCAGAGTTCGAACACATCGTGGCGATGATGCAATTCAATATGTATCACAGCTATACCGTCGATGAACACACGATCCAGTGCATCGTCAACTTGGCCCAGATCGAACGCCGAGAGTTGATCGAAGAACTGCCGCTGGCTTCGTCAATACTAGAACGTGGTGTTAATCGCAGAGTTCTGTACGTCGCCCTTCTGCTGCACGACATCGCCAAGGGACGCCCCGAAGATCATTCGATCCTGGGGGCTAAGATCGCGCGGAAGGTGGCGCCGCGCCTTGGGCTGAGCAAATCCGAATCCGAAACAGCCGAATGGTTGGTTCGGTATCATCTGTTGATGTCTGATATGGCGCAAAAGCGCGATATCTCTGACCCGCGCACGGTGCGTGATTTCGCCAAGGCGGTGAAAACGGTCAAAAGGCTGGACTTGCTGACGGTGCTTACAGTTTGCGATATCCGCGGCGTCGGGCCGACAACTTGGAACAACTGGAAAGCCACCCTGTTACGCGCGCTGCATGCCGAGACAAAACGCGCGCTGGAAACCGGTATGGAGGATCTGAACCGGGCAAATCGCGGCGCTGAAGCCAAGAAAGAACTGCGCGAGGCGCTGGCGAACTGGTCCAAACCCGATCTTAAATCTGAAACGTCCCGCCATTACGACCCTTATTGGCAGGGTCTGAATCTTTCGACCCACATCGAGTTTGCCGAGATGTTGCGCACTCTGGAATCCAGTGGGGATCCCGGTGAAATGGAAATTCGACTGCGCCCCGACGAAGATCGCGACGCCACGCGTGCCTGCTTTGCAATGGGCGACCATCCGGGGATTTTCGCCCGCATCTCAGGTGCGCTTGCGCTGGTCGGCGCGAATGTCGTTGACGCACGCAGCTACACGACCAAAGACGGTTATGTGACGGATGCTTTCTGGATACAGGATGCCGAGGGCCATCCTTATGAGGCCGCACGCCTGCCGCGTCTGAAACAAATGATTCACAGGACCCTGAAGGGCGAGGTTGTTGCCCGAGACGCGCTGAAATCACGCGACAAGATCAAGAAACGGGAAAAAGCCTTCAACGTTCCGACGCACATCATTTTCGACAATGATGGGTCAGAAATCTACACGATCATCGAAGTGGACACCCGTGATCGCCCAGGATTGCTGTACGACCTTACCCGGGCACTGGCGGCTGCGAATGTGTATATCGCCAACGCCGTGATTGCGACATATGGTGAACAGGTGGTCGATACCTTCTATGTCAAGGACATGTTCGGCCTGAAATACTATTCCGAAGGTAAACAACGCAGCCTTGAAGCCAAGTTGCGCAAAGCAATAACCGAAGGCGCGGAGCGAGCGGCGTCATGAAGCAAATCCGATTGTTCTCGGGCCTGTTTACAGTTGGCTTTTGGACGCTGGCCAGCCGAATATTGGGGTTTCTGCGGGAAATCCTGCTGACAGCCTACATTGGTCCGGGTCCGGTCATGGACGCCTTTGTGGCGGCGTTTCGACTGCCCAACATGTTCCGCCGCTTCTTTGCCGAAGGCGCGTTTAATGCAGCCTTCGTGCCTATGTTTTCCAAGCGACTGGAAGGGGATGATAACGCGCAAGGTTTTGCGCAAGACGCCTTTAACCTGTTGGCGGCAGCGGTTCTGGCGCTTGTCGGGCTGGGGATGGTCTTTATGCCCGGATTGGTCTGGATAACGGCCGAAGGGTTTCATGGGGACGAACGGTTCGATATGGCCGTTGATTACGGGTACATTGTTTTTCCCTACATTTTTTTCATGTCACTGGCTGCATTGTTTTCGGGGGTGCTGAATGCAACCGGCAGGTTCGCGGCGGCGGCGGCGGCACCTGTTTTGTTAAACATTTTTGCCTGTGCCGCGCTGATTCTGGGCGCTCTTTCAGGTGGCGCGGTTATCGGGTGGCTGATTGCAGTCATACCAGTTGCCGGCGTTGCGCAACTGGCTCTGGTCTGGGTGGCCACAGAACGGGCAGGTTACCGCATCCGTCCCGGCATGCCGCGTCTGACACCGGAAATGGGCCGATTGGTCCGCATTGCGATTCCGGCAGCACTGGCGATGGGCGTGACGCAGGTGAACCTTGTCGTCGGTCAGCTTGTTGCATCAAAAACGGAAAAAGCGGTTAGCTGGCTGTTTGCAGCCGACAGGCTGTATCAGTTGCCTTTGGGTGTGGTGGGTATAGCTGTCGGTATCGTGCTGCTGCCGGACCTGTCGCGCAGACTTCGCGCGGGGGATGGCGTCGGGGCGCGCAATGCGTTTTCGCGAGCGGGTGAGTTCACGCTGGTTCTGACCATCCCCGCAACTATTGCATTTATGATCATTCCCGTTCCGCTGGTTTCAGTTCTGTTCGAACGCGGTCAGTTCAGCGCCGAAGATACGACGGCCACAGCTCTTGCCATCGCGATCTATGGCGTCGGGTTACCTGCTTTCACGCTGCAAAAGCTGCTTCAACCGCTTTACTTTGCCCGCGAGGATACGAAATCACCGTTCCGCTTCGCGATTGTCGCGATGGTGATCAATGCGGGGCTGGCATTTGGCCTGTATCCACTGGTCGGCTGGATCGCACCTGCAATCGCGGCTTCGGCGGCGGGCTGGGCCATGGTTGTGCTGTTGGTGATTGGCGCAAGGCGGATGGGAGAAGAAGCCAGATTTGATGACCGCTTCAGGCATCGGGCCTGGCGGATCGTTGCGGCGTCGATCGGGATGGGCGTGGTTCTGTACGCAGCGCTTTACCTGTTCGGATGGACCTTCGAACTGCCGGGTTGGCGTTATCTGGCACTTCTACTGCTGATCGTCGTTGCCGCCGCCGCATATTTCTTGCTTGGCAGCGCCCTAAAGGCGTTTGAATTCTCCGAGTTCAAACGCGCGTTGCGCCGTTCGTAATTCGACAGCGCACCATCAGTCACGCCGAATCCGCCCAACGATCCGCGCCCAACTGCCCGGTGCCAGAATGAATGACAGGCTAAAGCCTGTCGCAAATCCGCCCAGATCGGCGACCCAATCCAAGGTTCCGCCGAACAACAGGCCAAACAACAGCTGAATCCCCATCAGCATGGCGATCAGGTTAAAGGCGCGGGACTGATTTTCACCAACCAATGACAGTTTGCGCCATAACAGCCAGGTAAACGCCCCGATCAATCCGTAGACCGGTGGGAACCCGCCGATCAAAGGATAGCGCGGGTCCAGAAGAATTGCATACGCCAAAGCCCCGCCGATGCCAGAAAGAACAAATATGATCAGCATCGGAAATCCGCCAAATACTTCCGCCACCATTTTGCCCATGGCAAGCACGAAAACGCAGACAAATATGGTATGGGTGAAACTGGTCGAAACGAAGGGATAGGTTACAAACCGAATTACATTATCGAACGACCAACGCCCGGTATCAATCATCCAGTCCAGTATGCTGGGATAAAACCCATAAGCTTCGATTGCGCTTAATCGCCAGCCCAGCGCCGAGGGACCGCCGACTAATCCTCTTGCGCCCAGGGTGAAGGTCAGCTCGATCCCCATAGTGAATAAAACCAACGCCACTACGACTGGCGGCAGCGGATTTACCGGGGGTGTGTAATGGTCACTGCTCATGGGCTGGCCTTTCGCGGCTGTTGACGTCCCTTTTCCTCATGGGTAAGCGACGGGGGCTGATTTTCCAGACGGGAGTTCCCTTCCATGACCGAGCCCAAGTTCACGCCCCGCGTGTTTTCCGGTATCCAGCCTTCGGGAAACCTGCACCTTGGCAACTATCTTGGCGCGCTCAAGCGTTTTGTGGATATGCAAGGACCCGAGTTCGAAACCATCTATTGTATGGTCGACCTTCACGCGATCACCGTCTGGCAGGACCCTGACCAGTTGCGGGAGAAAACACGCGAGGTTTGTGCCGGGTTCATTGCAGCGGGCCTCGATCCTGAAAAATCCATCCTGTTTAATCAAAGCCAGGTGGCAGAGCATACCCAACTGGCATGGATATTTAACTGTGTCGCGCGCATGGGCTGGATGCAGCGCATGACACAGTTCAAGGACAAGGCCGGTAAGAACGCACAGAACGCGTCGCTGGGGCTGTTTGCTTATCCGGCGCTCATGGCGGCTGATATTCTGATTTATCACGCAACTCATGTCCCGGTGGGCGAGGATCAGAAACAGCATCTGGAACTGACCCGAGACATCGCAACCAAGTTTAACCATGATTTCGGCGTTGATTTCTTTCCAATCACCGAGCCAGTTATCGGTGGGCCCGCGCCACGGGTCATGAACTTGCGCGACGGTTCAAGGAAAATGTCTTCGTCTGACCCGTCCGACATGACCCGCATCAACATGACCGATGATGCCGACACCATTGCGAAGAAAATCCGCAAGGCAAAGACCGACCCCGATTCCCTGCCTTCAGAGGTTGAGGGGCTGGAAAACCGACCAGAGGCTCGCAACCTTGTGAACATCTATGCTGCGCTGAGCGATCAGACCGCAGAGCAGGTTCTGGCCGAAGTTGGTGGCAAACAGTTCGGCGAATTCAAACCGATGTTGGCAGATCTGGCGGTGGCCAAACTGGCACCGATTTCTTCGGAAATGGCTCGGTTGACGAACGAACGGGATGAAATTGACCGCATTCTTGCGCGCGGCGCGGAACGCGCAAGAGAAATCGCAGCGCCCGTTCTTCGTAAGACATACGAAATCGTGGGCATGGTCGGGTTCACCGGCTAAACGAGCTTGGCAAAGTTTAACCTCCGGAAGCGTTTTATTTCCGGGGGTTTAAAAGTCACGCAGCTTTTTCACCCAGCACTTCGTCGACTATGCTTTCCGCGACATCGTTGGGGCTGACATCAAGTTGCCGGGCACGACCCAATACACGATCCATTGTACGGTCCAGGGCACACAGCTTGGTCTCTACCCAGTGTTCGCGGTCGGGGATTTGCAGAATTTCGGTTGCAACATTGATAATCCCACCACCGTTGGCAACAAAATCAGGTGCATAAAGAATGCCGCGCTGATGCAGGCGCTTGCCATCCTGATCCGTTGCAAGCTGGTTGTTCGCCCCACCTGCCACCGCAGAAACATTAAGCATAGGAATGCTTGTTTCGTTCAGAATGCCACCGATGGCGCAGGGTGAGAAAATATCGGCCTTGGCTGCAATGATCGCATCTGGCGCGACGGGACGGGCGGAAAACTCTTCCACCACGGGCTTGACCTGATGGGCATCAATATCCGTCACGACCAGACCTGCACCAGCATCGTTCAGCAATTTGCAAAGATGATGACCGACATGGCCTAACCCCTGCACTGAAACTGTTTTGCCATTCAGATCAGCTGACCCAAACCTGTGCTTTGCCGTTGCTCGAACTGCGTTGAATATTCCACGCGCTGTGATCGGGGACGGGTCGCCACTTGCAAACCTGCCGCTTGAAAGGCCCGCAACAAATTTGGTCTCTGTCCCGATTTGCGCCATGTCAGCCGGGGTCATACCCATGTCTTCGGCAGTCCAGTATTGGCCCTGCAACCCCTGCACCACCCGACCAAACGCCTGCATCAACTCAGGTGTCTTTTCAACTGCGGGGTCGCCGACAATGACAGCCTTGCCGCCGCCCAATGGTAGGTCCGCCGCAGCATTCTTGAAAGTCATGCCCCGCGACAGGCGCAACGCATCCTGCAGCGCCTCGGATCTGTTCCCATACGGACGCATCCGTACACCGCCAGCCGCAGGGCCCAGCTGCGTTGAATGAATGGCCACAAAACCGAACAGTCCGCTGGACACATCCTCAAACTGAA
>JBPCWT010000158.1:0-7462 GCA_051009255.1 Ruegeria sp.
ATGTGGCAGCACATGAGTAAAGTATTGCATATCGTTGGCGGCGGAATGGCCGGATCCGAAGCGGCATGGCAGGCCGCCGAAATGGGTGTGGACGTGGAAATCCATGAAATGAGGCCCAATGTCGGAACATTCGCGCACCAAACCGGCAATCTGGCCGAGATGGTTTGTTCCAACTCATTTCGTTCAGATGACGATGAACAAAACGCTGTCGGATTGCTGCATTGGGAAATGCGGGCAGCCAATGGTTTGATTATGGCGACGGCAGATTCACACCGCCTGCCCGCCGGTGGCGCCCTGGCAGTTGACCGCGATCCTTTTGCGGAAACGGTGACTGAAAAACTCCGTGCTCATCCACGTGTAACCATAACGGCCGAGGAAGTGTCTGAACTGCCAGACGATGGTTATTGGATCTTTGCCACAGGTCCGCTGACTTCTTCATCTCTTGGCGAAGCGATCCGAAAGGAAACAGGCGCCGATTCACTGGCATTTTTTGATGCAATCGCCCCGATTGTCTATGCAGACAGCATTGATATGACCCAGGCATGGATGCAGTCGCGATATGACAAGGGCGAGACCGAAGCAGAGCGAACCGCCTATCTTAATTGCCCAATGAACCGGGATCAGTACGAGGCATTTATTGACGCGTTGCTTGCAGCAGACAAAACCGAGTTTCATGAGGGTGAAACTGCCGGCTATTTTGACGGATGTCTGCCAATTGAAGTAATGGCTGAACGCGGGCGAGAAACACTGCGCCACGGACCGATGAAGCCTGTTGGTCTTACGAACCCACACCAGCCAGATATCAAGCCCCATGCCGTTGTGCAGTTGCGGCGCGACAACGCATTGGGAACGTTGTTCAATATCGTCGGATTTCAGACCAAGATGAAATATGGTGGTCAGACAGAAGTTTTTCGCATGATCCCCGGACTTGAAAATGCCAGTTTCGCCCGATTGGGCGGGATTCATCGCAATACATTCATTAACTCTCCAACTCTGTTGGATGCGCAGATGCGCCTGAAATCTCAGCCCAATATTCGTTTTGCCGGACAGATCACCGGCGTCGAAGGTTATGTAGAAAGTGCAGCGATGGGTCTTTTGGCCGGTCGGCTGGCTGCAGCAGAGATTCAGGGGAACGCGTTGCCCGACGTTCCGCAGGACAGCGCCATGGGGGCTTTGATTCATCACATCACGGGCGGAGCCGAGGCCAAAACGTTTCAACCGATGAACGTAAACTTTGGCCTGTTTCGACCGGTGGAAGGGCTAAAAGGCGGGCGCAGAGGCCGCAAGGATCGTTACAAGGCCTATACTGACCGCGCCAAAGCCGCGTGGACTGATTGGCTGGTGCTTTGCTGACTGGACGGCACAGGGCTCATGCGCCTAACATAAAGCCATGAGTAAGAAATTTCTGAAAGACACGTACAGTCTGGACACGCCACAAGATACGCGGGCGCATTATGAAAAATGGGCAGATTCGTATGACGACGAAGTCGGCGAACACGGATATGCAACACCCGGGCGAGTTGCCGAGGCGCTTTGGTCCAAAATGCCAGAAAGTCAGACGCCGATACTCGATTACGGCTGCGGTACCGGCCTTTCCGGAATGGCGCTGCACCGTGTTGGGTTCGAAATGATTGATGGTATTGATCCGGCGCCCAAAATGCTTGATGGCGCAGCTGAAAAGGGCGTTTACAGAAAGCTTTCATCGTTCGAGATCACCGATCCCGATCCGTTGGAACAAGACGCATACAAGGCAATTTCGGCGATTGGTGTAATTGGCGCCGGGGCCGCGCCGCCAGAGACATTGGATTTGCTGATGAACGCCCTGCCAAAGGGTGGTTTGCTGGCGTTTTCATTCAACGACCATGCCTTGGCCGACCCCGCCTATCCGGCCCGGCTAAATGACTGGTTGGATATGGGCGCTGCGCGATTGCTGTTCCGCGAGTATGGGCCGCATTTGCCGGGAATGGACTTAAAGTCAGACGTATATATCGTTAAAAAGATTTGACTTTTAAAACACGTTTTGCACCGTCACCCACTGGTCCGCTGCATTTAGGCCACGCTTACTCTGCGCTTTTGGCATTTGAATTGGCAATTGCGAATGCCGGTGATTTTCTGCTGCGGATCGAAGATATAGATCAGTCGCGTTCTCGAACGCATTGGGAAGATCAGATTTACACAGATCTGGCTTGGCTTGGGATTACCTGGCCCGAGCCTGTGATGCGGCAGTCAAGCAGGATGTCCCGCTATCAAAAAGCGCTGGAACAATTAGTCCAATTAGGACTGGTCTATCCCTGCAGTTGCAATCGGGCAGATATCGAAGCGGCGGCAGGCGCTCCGCAAGAGGGCGTTCCACAGTTTGGACCCGACGGGCGCATCTATCTCGGCACCTGCCGGCATAGAAGAATATCCGATGCGGCACCAACGGATGTCCTGCGATTAAACATTGAAAAAGCATCATGGGCGGTTTCCCTGCGATCATTCGAGGAAACCGGAAAAGAGTTTGCAGGACAACACTCGGTTAATGCGGCCTCGCTAATTCATACCGTCGGGGACATAATTCTTGTGCGTCGAAATATGGGAAGCTCGTATCATCTGTCGGTGGTTGTTGACGACGCTGACCAAAATATAACTCATGTCGTTCGTGGCAAAGACCTGTTTGAAGCAACGCAAATTCATGTGCTTCTGCAAGAGCTGCTGAACCTGCCCACGCCGGTTTATCACCACCATCGTTTAATCAGGGACGAAACAGGCAAGCGACTGGCGAAACGGGATGATGCACGTGCAATCGCAAAGTTTCGCGCCGAAGGAGTGTCGCCAAATGACCTGCGCGAAATGGTCGGGCTATGATTTGGTAAACGGCCTTTAAAGCGGGCTATTTCACCGGCCCCATCAACTCGGTTTCACTTCCACCCCGAACAGCCGTGTAGAAACAGGTGCGCCGGTTGGTGTGGCAGGCCGGTCCTGTTTGACTCACGATGATCAGCAGGCAATCCCTGTCACAGTCTACTCTAAAATCTACAAGTTCCTGAACGTTTCCGGATGTTTCGCCCTTGACCCAAAAATTCTGACGTGAGCGGGACCAATAAGTAACATGCCCGGACTGCAACGTCCGAGAAACAGCCTCGGCGTTCATCCATGCCATCATTAGCACTTCACCTGTCGCCTCGTCCTGAGCGATAGCCGGTATCAGACCGGATTCGTTAAACTTCAAGGTCGACGGGTCGAATAAGTCAGATTGCGACATGGCAAAAACCTTTTGCATCCCAGTGCGTGGCTACTATGTATTGAGAACATTCAACGAGGGAAACCCATGTCCGGTGAGAACGACCTGATAAAGCTATATTCCGGCCGCATTTTGGCGCTTGCTGCGGATATACCGCATTTGGATCGATTGATCGATCCAGACGCGACTGTCAAAAAACGCTCCCCTCTTTGTGGGTCTACAGTCACTGTTGATGTTAAAATAGAAGACGGTCGGATTACCGAATTCGGGCAAGATGTAAAGGCGTGCGCTTTGGGCCAAGCATCGGCTTCGGTTGTGGGCGGTGCCATTATTGGTACGACCCGGACCCAAGTCGAAGCCGCTCGGGATCAGCTCAAGAACATGATGAAGAATGACGGTCCTGCACCCGATGCGCCATTTGATGGATTAGAAGTTTTGATGCCTGCCAGAGACTATAAGAACCGCCATGCATCTATTTTGCTGGTGCTTGAAGCTACCGCCGAAGCAATGGAACAAGCAGAACAGGCCAACTGCGCCTGAACGTGGTCATTTAGGCTAAATAACGATAGTCTCACCGAAATTTGTCGGAGAGACGTGTTTTGAACAATTTATTCGAAGACTTTATAACGCTTTGGGTTGTGATTGATCCGATTGGCACGATCCCCGTGTTTATTGCAGTCACAGCAGGCATAGAGGCAGCAGATCGACGCCGTACTGCCCTGGTGGCGTCAGTGGTCAGCGCGGTTGTTCTTCTGTTTTTTCTTGTATTTGGTCAGTTACTGATCGAAGCCCTTGATATCGGGCTGAATTCCTTTCAGGTCGCAGGGGGTATTATTCTGTTTCTCTTTGCTCTGACCATGATTTTTGGTGAAAGCAAACCTGAAAGCGACCAACGTCGGGTCGAAAAAGAATCCGCTGCAGACCCACACAAACCGAACTCTGCAATCTTTCCGCTGGCCGTGCCGTCGCTGGCCTCTCCGGGTGCGATGCTGGCAATTGTCATTCTTACAGACAACAGCCGCTTTAGCGTCGCAGATCAGGGAGTGACGGCATTGGTGATGCTGGCAGTTCTGGCGGTTGCATTCGTCCTGATGCTTTTAGCTGATCCGATAATACGCCTCATTGGTAATGCGGGTTCAGCGATCATTAGCCGCGTTATGGGGATGATCTTGGCATCGGTCGCCGCCAATTCGGTTTTGTCAGCAATGTTGGAGATTTTCAAAACCGGGCAACTATAAAAAAACCGCCGCCCCTCCGGGCAGAGAGGGCGGCGGCAGGCAATGCGTTTCTCGTGTAGGGTCCGGGTTTTCGCGCGGGGCCGAGGCATGGCCCTTCAAGGGGTTTGGGACAGACAAGTAACCCTTGAATTATATGGGGAAGACAGGCGCGGATTGTTCGGCACGAGATCGCAGGCAGAAAGGTTTTAAAAACCGGCAGGCAGGTGAAGCGCCACAATCAACATCACGACCAAAGACACCACGCCAACCAAGTCCTGCAACAGTGTCTGTTGCGAGCGGCAGAATGCAGATTTGATCTGGGTCAGCATGGTTTCACCTCAATTCAAGTTTGATTGTTGACCTTTTGTTCTCATATTTGATGAGAACAGTAAAGAACTTTTTAAGAACATTAGTGAACTTTGCGGAAAATTTTTACTAACCCACTGAAATTAAACGGATCGCCTGATCCTGTTTCATGAGCCACAACAGAATACGCGCGGCCTGCCCTCTTTTCGATGACAAATCCGGGTTAGACAGCAATAGGGCGCGGGCATCTGATTGCGCAACGGCCATCAAACCAGCCTGCCTTTCAAAATCAGCAATCCGCAACTTTGGAAGACCGGATTGCGCAATTCCGATCAAATCCCCTGCCCCGCGCATTTCAAGGTCGGTTTCAGCGATCCTAAATCCATCCTCGGTTTCACGCAAAACCTCTAACCTTCGACGCCCACCTTCGCTGAGCGGTGATTGATACATCAGCAAACAAGTGGATTCAGCTTCTCCACGCCCCACCCGTCCGCGCAATTGATGCAGTTGCGCAAGGCCGAAAATTTCTGCCCGCTCGATCACCATAATTGATGCGTTTGGAACGTTTACCCCAACTTCGATAACGGTTGTTGCCACCAGAACCTTGGTATCACCCGCCTGAAAGGCTGCCATGGCCGAGTCTTTGTCCGCGGGCGGCATTTGCCCGTGAACAAGGCCCACTATGCCTTCACCCAAAATTGCACGCAGTCGTTTGAAACGTTCCTCGGCAGCCGTAAGATCCATAACTTCGGATTCGTCGACCAGCGGGCATACCCAATAACACTGCCTGCCTTCGGCAATCGCCTGGGTTAGATGGGCAACGACCTCGTCCATTCGGGATGTGCTGACAATCGCCGTTTTAATAGGTTTTCTTCCCGGCGGCTTTTCGTCCAGTACCGATACATCCATGTCGCCATATTGGGCCAGCGCAAGACTGCGGGGGATCGGGGTAGCCGTCATAACCAGGACATCTGCGGCAACGCCTTTTTCCGCCAATTCCATTCGCTGCCGGACGCCAAATCGATGCTGTTCGTCCACTACAGCAAGACGAAGATCTTTGAACTCAACGTCACCTTGGAACACGGCATGCGTGCCAACGAGAACATGAATATCCCCATTTTTTAGCGCGGCCAGCTTTGCCTTGCGGTCTGAACCTTTGTCACGTCCGGTCAGGATTTCAAGAACAACCCCGGCCTCTTCGGCCAAGGGCCGCAACCCTTCCAGGTGCTGGCGCGCCAATATTTCAGTCGGGGCCATCATCACCCCCTGCCCGCCAGCCTCGACCGCCACCAGCAACGCCATAAATGCCACAAGTGTTTTGCCTGAACCAACATCGCCCTGCAAAAGCCGGTTCATGCGTTCCTCACCCGCCATATCCGACGCGATCTGTTCAATGGCACGGGCCTGCGCGTTTGTTGGCCTATACGGCAAACTGCCTAGAACTTTGGATTGAAGAGTGCCGCTTCCTACACTGACAAGCCCTCGCGTTTTTCTTTCCCTTTGCCGCGCCACGGCCAGGGTTAACTGGTGCGCCAGCAACTCGTCATATGCCAACCTTTCCCTGGCCGGGGCAAACGGGGCGACATCGTCCGCGCCCTTCGGCTCGTGCGCGGCGCGAACTGCGGATATCCAATTTGGCCAATTTCTTTCCTTAGACAAAGCCGGATCAATCCATTCTGGTAAATCAGGTGCGCGTGCCAACGCGCCGCGCGCGGCATTGTAGGCTGTCTTTTGCGTAACGCCCTGCGTCAGGTGATAAACGGGTTCAAATTCCGGGATTTCACTTGCGTCTTCTGGTGCCAGAACATGATCCGGATGAACCATCTGCGCCATTCCGTCAAAAAGCTCTAGCTTGCCGGATACAACGCGCCGCGAACTCTGTGGCAGAATTTTTTTCAGGTAATCACCGCGTGCATGAAAGAAAACAACCTGGAAATCAGCATTCGTGTCTTCGACGTGAATGCGATACGCGCCACCCTTGTTACGTGGCGGTCTATGCGTACCTACCGTAACTTCGACAGTTAGTGTCGTGGGGAAATCGGCCCCTTGGATGCTGTTACGTCGTCTCCGATCGACAACCGCGTAAGGTAGCGAAAACAACAAATCCCGCGGCGTTTCAATTTCAATCTGGCCCAGCAGCTGGGCTGTCTTTGGTCCTACGCCATCCAGAGTTTCAAGCCCGGCAAACAGTGGGAACAATTCTTCGGGGCGGCCCTTCATTTGCCCTCGATCAGCTGCAGCCAGCCATCCTCGTCGAGTGTCTCGATTCCCAGTTCTGCGGCCTTTTTTGCCTTTGACCCAGCGCCCGGGCCGGCAACCAGTAGGTCCGTTTTCTTACTGACGGACCCGGAAACCTTTGCGCCCAACGCTTCTGCGCGGGCTTTAGCCTCGGCACGAGTCATTTTCTCAAGCGTTCCGGTGAAAACTACTGTTTTGCCTGCAACCGGGCTGCTGGTTCTATCAGGGCGCTTCGCGTCCTGCACGTGCAATTGTCCAACCAGCGCGTCAATGCTGTCTCTCTCGGCCTTTTGCGCAAAAGCGGAAACCAGCGCCCGTGCCATAACTTCACCGATCCCGTCGATTCCAAGCAGTTCTTCCCATTCCGCGCCGTCAAAATCTGCTGACGCGGTGACGTTTTGTTCAAATTCCAACCAATTTCCATAATGATTTGCAATCAGGTTCGAAGCCGCCTCGCCGACATGGCGGATGCCAAGGG
>JBPCWT010000159.1:0-3724 GCA_051009255.1 Ruegeria sp.
GCGCGCATCAGGAAATGCATTTTGCGGATCGCGAAGTAGTGAAAGTTAAAGCTGAGCTCGGGTGTCACATACAGGTTTGGTGCCTGCTCGTGCGGCAGCACGATATTCAACCCGATCGAGCATCCGCCTGCTTCTTCGGCACCTCTGTTGCCCGCTTCCATCACGCCGGGTCCGCCGCCAGTCACAATCACGTTCTCACGGCAACCGCTTTCGCGTGATTTTTCGGTCATGAGACGGGCGAACTCTCTTGCTTCTTCGTAATATTGCGACAAGCCCGCCAACGTTTCCGTGCGGGCCGTGTGTTTTTGTGATGGTTCGGGGATCCGTGCACCGCCAAACATGACGATGGTCGAGGCAATCTCGCGCTCGCTCATGATCATTTCGGGTTTCAGCAGTTCCAACTGCAGACGCACGGGCCTTAATTCGTCCCGGCACAGGAAATCGTCATCCGCAAACGCAAGCCGATAAGCGGAAGAACGAGTTTGCGGCGTGTCCGGCACCTCGCGGGCGGTCGAGCGGTCGGTTTGGGCGTCTCTGAACGGGCTAAGGCGGTCTTCTTTCATTGCTTGGCGATCTCGCTTGCGTGTTTTTTCAACAGCTATATGTTTCGCGGCCAGAGCACCAGTGACAGGAAATCAAGAATGAATTGGAAGGCTGAAATTTCAGCAGCGGCAGAGCGCATCAAAGGCCACGCACAGGTTACACCAGTCATGGAAAGTCGCGCTTTCGGTCTGGAATTTCCGATTGAGATGAAGTTGGAGCAGTTTCAGCACACAGGCAGCTTCAAGGCGCGCGGCGCATTCAATACACTGATCAGCAGTGACGTGCCCGCGACCGGTGTGGTTGCAGCATCAGGTGGCAATCACGGCGCGGCGGCAGCGTTTGCAGCGCGTGCGCTGGGATATCCTGCCAAGATTTTTGTTCCTGAACTTGCGGGTTCGTCCAAGATTGCCGTGATTGAACGGATTGGCGCTGATCTGAGTGTGGTGCCGGGAGAGTATGCCAATGCCCTGACGATGGCGCACGAGCATGAAGAAGCTACCGGCGCAATGCAGATCCACGCCTATGATGCGCCGGCAACGGTCGCCGGGCAGGGCACGTGCTTTGCAGAGTGGGACGATCAGGGTTTACAGGCCGATACCGTACTGATCGCGGTTGGTGGTGGCGGTCTGATTGCCGGCGCAATGTCTTGGTTTCAGGGCGCACGAAAAGTTGTGGCTGTCGAACCTGAAACGTCCTGCGCGCTGAACGCCGCACTTAAAGCCGGGGAACCGGTGGATGTGTCTGTGTCGGGCATCGCCGCCAACGCGCTGGGCGCACGGCGGATTGGCGAGATTTGTTTTGGCCTGTCCGAGGGCGTAAGGTCCATTTTGGTATCGGATGACGCAATTGCCAAGGCGCAAAGGGCTTTGTGGCAGTCGCATCGAATTTTGGTAGAGCCCGCGGGCGCGACCGCTTTGGCCGCGCTGATGTCGGGTGCATATGTGCCCGAGGCTGACGAGAAGGTGGCCGTGCTGATCTGTGGTGGGAATATTGCACCCGACCCGCTGGAGGGGTGAAAAAAATCGGCTTGAGGGTTCGGTAATCCAATTTTATCTATAATCCCCATGAATGCGACCATCGCCGACTCGATATTTGACAAACTGAGCCATCGGATCATTACCGGAGACCTGCCAGCGGGTGAAAAGCTGCGGCAGGATCATATTGCCCGCGCGTATGACACCAGTCATGTACCAGTGCGCGAGGCCTTGCTGCGTCTGGAGGCGCGTGGGCTTGCCCGCAGTGAACCACGGCGTGGGATGCGGGTAACAGCGCTGGATCCGGCCGAAGTACGCGAAGTGATCGAGATGCGCGTCGCACTGGAATCGCTGGCCTTGCAATATGCGATCCAGAACATGACGCCTGCGGCGCTGAAGGCAGCAGACGATGCACGCATAAACTGCGACGAGGCACAGGACATGCCCACGTGGGAAGCGCGCAACAGGATTTTTCATCGAACGATCCTGACCCCTTGCGCCAGACCAAGGTTGCTTCACACAATTGATGATCTTCACATCGCCAGCGCACGCCATCTGTTCTTGCATTGGCGGCAACGCTGGGTTCAGCGTATCGATGCCGATCACGCCGCAATCGCACAGGCGATGAAGCGCAAGGATGCGCCGACGGCGTGTTCTATCCTGGTTCGGCACATCCGACGTGCAAGCTGATCTTGCGGTTCAAAGGTGCAAGCAGCCGCAAAGCACCTGATCTGCGTCGCATTGCGACTTGGTTCCTACTTCCTTATAGGCGACACCAACGTGACGAGATTCTGAATGGAGTAGCCCCATGTCCAACGCGCAACTGGAAACCGCCATCGAAGCCGCCTGGGAGGCACGTGACGCGATCACGCCCGCCACCACCGGCGAGCAGCGTGAGGCGATCGAGGATACTCTGAACGCGCTGGATGGCGGTTCGCTGCGCGTGGCGAAAAAGCAGGATGGCGGCAGCTGGCATGTGAACCAGTGGGCCAAAAAGGCTGTTTTGCTGGGCTTTCGTATCAAGGACATGGAAATTCAGCCGGGTGGCCCGCAAGGCAGTGGTTGGTGGGACAAGGTCGACAGCAAGTTTGCCGGATGGGGTGAAAACCAGTGGCGCGCGGCGGGGTTCCGTGCGGTTCCCAACTGCGTTGTCCGCAAGTCGGCCTTTATCGCGCCAGGCGTGGTTCTGATGCCTTCATTTGTCAATCTGGGTGCCTATGTGGACGAGGGTACAATGGTCGACACATGGGCCACAGTTGGGTCCTGCGCACAGATTGGCAAGAATGTGCATCTGTCAGGGGGTGTCGGCATCGGCGGCGTGCTTGAACCGATGCAGGCTGGCCCCACAATTATCGAAGATAATTGTTTTATCGGTGCCCGCTCCGAAGTTGTCGAAGGCTGTATCATTCGCGAGGGTTCTGTTCTGGGCATGGGCGTTTACATCGGTCAATCAACCAAGATCGTGGACCGTGAATCTGGCGAGGTCATGTACGGAGAGGTTCCGCCGTACTCGGTTGTCGTGTCCGGGTCGATGCCGTCTAAGAATGGTATCAGCCTGTACTGCGCCGTGATTGTTAAACGCGTTGATGAAAGAACCCGCTCGAAAACAGGGATCAACGATTTGCTGCGCGACTGATCAGGAAATTATCAGTCCGGTAAAAGCCGCAGAGGTCACCTCTGCGGCTTTTGTGTTGCCGCGTGATTTGGTTGACCGGCTTTGACCTCAGATATATTGCCACCGGCATGGAAAAGAAAAAGAAGCCTTCTCGCCAACAGGTTTACACCCTGCTCGTGCAAATCGGTCGTAAAGACGGCGACGGCTTGCCCGAAGACGCCACCGGTGCCGCGTTGATGTGTTTCGCCAGCGGCGTGGACGAAGCCGAGGCAGTGCGCGAAACGGTGGCGATCCTGAAACAGGCCGACACCGCGCCGTTGGACGTAACTGGATACGGTACACTGGAAGAGCGCGAAGCCGCAGGCCATGACATTGACGCAGACGAGCGCGCATTGATGCAGCGTGCATTAGAAGAAAACGCCGTCATCGTGGCACAGATGACCCCGTTCTTTGGCGGTGAAGAGGCCGAAACCTAGTTCCGAACCCCGAACCATTTGCTGTAAATTTCGTCGTAGGTGCCGTCTTCTCGCAGGGCCAGAAGGGCCTGATTTACGTCCTCTACCAACGGTGAGCCTGTTGGAAAGGCTATGCC
>JBPCWT010000160.1:0-3890 GCA_051009255.1 Ruegeria sp.
CCTCTGGCATGTTGCTGAACATCCGCGAACGCAGGCTGGCAGATGCCAAGCTTAAGGAATTGACCGAAAGGGTCTTTGACGCGCAGGAAGAAGAACGCGGACGCGTCGCGCGCGAGTTGCACGACGGGATCAGCCAGATACTCGTCGGTGTACGCTACGCGCTGGACAACGCCCGGCGGCGTCTAACACGGGGCGACGATGCGGGTGCCCGTGAACCGTTGGACAAAGGCATCGAACATCTGGGCAGCGCGATTACCGAAGTCAGAAGAATCAGCCGCGACCTTCGCCCCGGCGTGCTTGACGATTTGGGCCTTGGCCCTGCGCTCAAGGCATTGACGGACGATTTCCGCGAACGCACGGGAATTGAAACAGAATTCTCAACCGTGGTGTTTCGGAACCGGCTTGATCAGGACAGCAAAATCGCCCTGTATCGCATCGCCCAAGAGGCGCTGACCAATATCGAACGCCATTCGGGCGCGACGCGCGTTACCATTGACCTGCGCGGCCACAAAAAGGGCGCGACCATGCGCATTACCGACAACGGCAAAGGTCTGCGATCCCCACCCGGTGGGGCAAGCGCCGGGATTGGCCTGCGCAACATGCAGGAAAGGATTGAACAGCTTGACGGCTCCTTGCGCATTCTGTCATCACGTGGCGCGCAAAGTGGCACAGTGATCGAGGTCAGCCTGCCGCTCAGCCACCTGCTGCCACCGCAACAGGAGGCAACACCTGAAAGAAAGGCCGGTTCATGAGCCCCGATACGGTCCGTGTTCTCATTGTTGATGACCACCCCATGGTGGCCGAAGGTATCCAGTCTATCTTGGAAAGCTTTGACGATATTTCGGTCGTCGGCACATTAAGCAATGGTCAAGAGGCCGTGGACAAGGCCGTAAGCCTGACGCCAGACGTCATCCTGATGGATCTGAACATGCCAGGTCTCAGCGGGCTAAGCGCCACCGAAATCATTCTGGAACGCCTGCCGCAGACACGAATTCTGATCCTGTCCATGCACGACAGTCCTGAATACATTTCAACCGCTCTCAGCCACGGAGCAATGGGGTATGTTCTAAAGGATGTGCCGACCGAGGAAATCAAACAGGCGATCGACACGGTCATGCAAGGAGAGCGTTACCTATGCACCGGTGCCAGCGGATCGTTGGAGCCCAAGGGAAACAGCGTCCGTGAAGCCCTGACAGGACGAGAGCAGACGATCTTGCTGCAACTGGCCCAAGGCAAATCAAACAAAGAAGTTGCGATTGCGTTGGATATCTCTGTTCGCACCGTTGAAACCCACCGCAAAAATATCAAGCGCAAGCTTGGAATATCCTCGACGGCTGGGTTAACGCGCTACGCAATGGAACATGGCATGTTGCAGGGCACCGGGGTCGCGTTGTGACCAAACGCCACTGACACTTCGTGCCCGAAACCGCCGGCAATCAGTCCAACAATTCGTCGCTTCGCACCCCTTTCCGTTCATAGTGATGGGGCAAGACACGGCCATACAGTTGCCTGGTTCTTTCAACGCCGCCGCACATCCCCTTGGTTTCAACAAATGAAAATATACCGACATAACGTTTCCGAGCACCACTTACCGGTGCGACGCGGTGCAGAGAGTAGCGCCCCTTGAATATCTGCAAGTCGCCGGGTTGCAGGATAAGTTGCCGAACTCTGGCCATGTTGCCGCTCAGGACCGAGGCAACCCCGCCAAAATTCTCGTCTTCGCCCGTTCGCAGGTTCGGCACATATTCGAACTCGCCCCCGGCTTCGCCGTTCTGAATGGCCAGTGTCACAGTGTAATTGTTGGTATCAAAATGCCAGGGAAAGCCCTGCCCTTTTTCGACAACGTTGATAATCACGTCCGCCAATGGGTCGTCATACCGAAAGAACCTGTTCTCTGACTCGTTCAATGCTTCTCGAATGAACGGCATGAAACCTTTGTATTCGTAAATTCGGCGTAAGGGGCCGGACCTTGGGAAATTGTCAGCCGGTACAAATGCATTGGAACGGTCAAAGAACTGCCGGATGGGATGCGATGGTGCCAGCTTGGGATTGTCCTTGCTGAAATAGGCATTGGTTCGGTTAAAGGATCGATGCGCCTTTGACGCAACTTTGTCGGCCTCTTTCGTTAGCTTTTCGATGCCCGCCTCATGCACGAATCCCGGCAACACTGCGCAGCCGTCCTCGTCCAGTTCCCTACGCAGATCGTCGATCAATCTGTCGTATGCCGCAGAATCCGGTCGATCTATTGGATACCTGCCCAGATCCACCACATCTTGCAGCATGTTCCGCCCTCCACTTGCAGCGCTCGTTTCTGTCAACGTGGCGCGGTGGAACGCCTGCTTCAGGCCTGTTTCAGACATCGCCTTGACGGTTTCGAACCATTTTGGTCACCGCAAATCATGCTCTTTGACGGCCGTATTTCCCGGAAATTCCCAGCATGCGGCAATCTGCGCAATAAAATGTCGTAAAATCCTTTGTCTGAGATACAAAATTGGCAAGATTGACGGTTGACGCCCCTCGCAGCCGCTCATAATGTCCCTCCAAGCATTGAAGGAGCCTCTGGCGATGAAAACGCTAGTAGTAATCGTGGGAACCAAGCGCATGGGCCGGTAACGGTAAACCATAATCCAACCCATGCGCCTCCGAATACTCGGGGGCTTTTTTTATGCGAAACGCAAGACACATGTCGCCAACGGAGCAAAGCAGATGACACGTGAGATGACCGGCGCAAAAATGGTTGTTCAGGCCCTCAAGGATCAGGGCGTTGATACAGTATTCGGATATCCGGGCGGCGCCGTCCTACCGATCTATGACGAGGTCTTTCTGCAAAATGACATCCGTCACATCCTTGTTCGCCACGAACAGGGCGCGGTTCATGCAGCCGAAGGATATGCGCGCGCAACCGGCAAACCGGGTGTCGCGCTGGTAACATCAGGCCCCGGCGCCACAAATGCCGTCACCGGCCTGACCGATGCCCTGATGGATTCGATTCCGATTGTGGTTCTGACCGGACAAGTTCCAACCTTCATGATCGGCTCTGATGCCTTTCAGGAGGCCGACACAGTAGGCATCACCCGCCCCTGCACCAAGCATAACTGGCTGGTAAAGGACACGAATTCGCTGTCGGAAACAATGCACGAGGCGTTCCACGTCGCCACTGCCGGTCGCCCTGGCCCGGTTTTGGTCGACATTCCCAAGGACGTTCAGTTTGCAACCGGCGAATATACCCCGCCAAAGACGTCGACCTCGCATTACCAGCCGGTGATGAAAGGTGATCTGGAAGAGATTACAGAACTGGTTGCGGCAATCGAAACCGCCAAAAAGCCCGTCTTTTATACCGGCGGCGGCGTTATCAATTCCGGCAAAGCTGCCAGTCAGCTGCTGCGCGAACTGGTGGACGCAACCGGGTTTCCGATCACATCAACGCTGATGGGATTGGGTGCCTACCCCGCCTCGGGCAAGAACTGGTTGGGAATGCTGGGCATGCACGGCCTGTACGAGGCCAACATGGCGATGCACGATTGCGACCTGATGATCAACATCGGCGCGCGTTTTGACGACCGGATCACGGGCCGGATCGACGCGTTCTCTCCGAATTCCATAAAGGCGCATGTCGACATCGATCCGTCCTCGATCAACAAGGTAATTCGGGTCGATATCCCTATTGTGGGCGACGTTGCACATGTACTGGAAGACATTCTGAAAGTCTGGAAAGCGCGCGGTCGCAAAACTAACGCAGCATGTGTCAAACAGTGGCAGTCGCAAATTGCCGACTGGCGCAAGGTGAATTGCCTTGCTTACACAAACAGCGAAAAAACCATCAAACCGCAATATGCATTGCAAAGACTGGAAGAACTGACCAAAGACCACGATCGCTATGTCTGTACCGA
>JBPCWT010000161.1:0-3645 GCA_051009255.1 Ruegeria sp.
AACCTGTCCCTGACCGTCAAACGAGAGCCCCAGGGTATTTGTTCGAATTATGTTTGTGACCTGCAGGCGGGCGATAGCGTTCAGGTCACGGGGCCGTTCGGGGCGACATTTTTGCTGCCATCAGACCCTAATGCGCATCTTTTGATGGTCTGTACCGGAACCGGCTCGGCGCCATTTCGGGCATTTACCATGCGGCGACAACGCGAGAATCCATCGCTGAAGGATACTTTGACATTGGTCTTTGGCGCTCGCAGGCCAGAGGAGTTGCCTTACTTTGGCCCACTCAACAAAGTTCCTGAAGACTTCATGTCAAAGTGTTTTGCGTTCTCTCGTCATGGCGACGAGCCAAAGCAATACGTGCAGGACAAGTTGCGGGAACAGGCGGATTTGGTGGGCGACCTGCTGCAGGACCCAAACGGATACGTCTATATCTGCGGGTTAAAAGCGATGGAACAGGGTGTCGAAGAAGCATTCAAGGATATCGCCCGTGGTTTGGCCCTGAACTGGTCCGACCTGCGGGACCGGATGCGCGACGAAGGCCGCTATCACGTCGAGACGTACTGAAACCTGTCAAAACCCCCTTATGAATCTGACGAGCATTGCCCAACTGGGCAAGCTGTTCTAATTTGTGCATTATATTACATAATTGGCACGGCGAGCATGACTGAAAAAGGTTGGAACAGGGACAGCGGCACAGTGCAAAACAATACAGACGTGCCGGATGCGCAGGCTGTAAACCTGATCGCCCGTGTTGGGGAAAGAGTGCGCAAGGCCCGTCAGATGCGCGGCATTCCCCGCCGTGTTCTTTCCGAAGCGTCCGGTGTTTCACCCCGTTACCTCGCTCAGCTTGAGGCAGGCGAAGGAAATATTTCTATCGGGTTGCTTCAGAAAGTGGCCGAGGCGTTGGATCACCGTGTCGAGTGGCTGGTAAGCGACGAGGATCCGTGGACCTCTGACGCGATTCGGGTAGCTGATTTGTTTCGAAACGCAGACGACAATGCAAAACAGACGGTCCTGCGTGCACTGAAACCGGAACCGGCCGAAATTCTGCGCGCCAACCGAGTATGCCTTGTTGGATTGCGGGGCGCTGGCAAGTCAACACTGGGGGCAATGCTAGGAAGTGAACTGAACATCCCGTTTGTCGAGTTGAACACACTGATCGAAGAACAGGCCGGAATGCCGCTGGCAGAGATCATGGCGTTCTACGGACAGGAAGGGTACCGCAAGCTTGAAGCACAAGCCTTGGAAAGAGTGATCGATGCACATGACAGTTTGGTGCTAGCCGTTGCCGGTGGAATTGTGGCAGAGCCCGAAACCTACAACATGCTGCTTGGCCGGTTTCACACGATCTGGTTACGCGCGACGCCGGTTGAACACATGGAAAGGGTGCGCAATCAGGGCGACGAACGCCCAATGGCCGGCAACCCGGAAGCCATGGAGCAATTGAAGTCAATCCTGACCAGCCGCGAGGCGCTGTACGGTCGCGCGTTGGCGCAGATGAGTACCTCGGGACAGTCCGAACAAGGTGCTTTGCGGCAGTTACGCCAACTGGTGGAAGATTCCGGTTTCTTAAATTGAATCTGCTCCAGAGCCTACTTTGGGTCTTTTAACCAGTTGGCGGCAAACACAACCCGATCCAGACCTGTAAAGCGTCGTACTCGATCCAGCTCGGCCTCTAATCTGCGGGTTCGGGCAGCCGACCATCGGACGGACCTTTCCGGCCATAACGCCTTGACCCGCAGTTCGGAACAATCGCGGTGCGCCTTCATGTCGATCCGCCCAATCATCCGATCCCCTTCAAGCAGCGGGAAAACGTAGTATCCATATGTTCGCTTCGGCTCGGGTACAAAAACCTCGATGCGATAGTGAAACCCAAAAAGCCGTTGCGCGCGGTTGCGGTCGCGCAGCATTGGATCAAAGGGGCTGAGCACACGGATTCGCCCCGGTGCAGCGGGTATATCCACGGATTCTTCGATCAGGCCGGGCTTTGCAAATGTCTTGCGCAATCGCCCATCGGTGCATTCAACTTCGATTTCTTCCAGCACTCCGCTATCCAGCGCACGTTTGCACCAATCCTTTGCTTCGGTCGCTGAAACTGTGTCCCAGAATGCAGCCAGCTCGCCCGACGTGGCAAAACCAAGCCGGTCCAGCGCGGCGTTGCACAGCCAGTCGACCGTTGCGCGTTCGTCACATGGCCTGTTGCCCGGGCAAAGTTGGCTTTCAATCACGCGTTCGGTCAGATCATAGCGTTTTTGAAACCCTTCACGCCCCACGACTGTCAGCGCCCCGGATCGCCAAAGATATTCCAACGCAGTCTTGGAGGGGTGCCAGTCCCACCAACCGCCGGAGCCCTTTTTTTCATCCTTGCCCACGTCCGACGAACTCACCGGACCGTGCTCCCGAATATGCTGCAATACCTTGTCGAACTGATGTTCGAACCCTTCGCGTCGCCAGTTCTTCCAGCGTTCTTTCAGCAGGTCCGCGTCGCGTTGAAATCGCAAATGCCAATGGTGGTAGAAGTCCATCGGAATTACTGCGGCGTCATGTGTCCAGTGTTCAAATAGCGCCCTATCCCGCTCGAAAAGCCGCTTGAGGTTCCGAGCGCGATACGTGGGCCTGCGCGAAAACAAGATCATGTCATGGGCACGGGCAACGGTGTTGATACTGTCAAGCTGAACGAAACCCAGACGATGGATGACGTCCAGCAAGTCCTGACCTTTCGCCGGGCCAGTCGGCTGTTCTGCCAGCGCATGGCGATCCAAAAACAGAGCCCGCGCAGACCGATTATCAAACCTTTGCAAAGTCACGCGATCAGCGCCGTTTCAACGTGTCACCATAGCTGATTTTTGGCGTCAGGGTTATGCGCGATTCGAACTCGGAATTGGGGTCTTCAAGCTGTGCCGCGATAATCTCTGCCGCCTTGCGACCAATTTCCAGACGACAGGCATCCATCGTGGCCAGCTTGCGGGGCAGGCCCTGCAAGAGTTCAACATTGTTGAACCCGGCCAACCCGATCTGACCCGGAACGTCTATCCCCTCGTCCAGCAAATACAACAACCCCCCGGCGCCGATCATATCGTTTGAGTAATACAGGAAATCCAGTTCCGGCGACCGGTCCAACATCGTCTTGGTCATCTCGCGCCCTTTTGCCAGCGCCGAACCGCCTGAATAAAACTCGCGATCTTCTATTTCGATGCCGTTCTTGCCCAGCACTTCGGTAAATCCTTCGAACCGCTTTCGTGCGCGGTGGTCCAGCGGCATTTTGGTACCCATGAAACCTATATGCTGATACCCGGCCTTGAGAATTGCCTGCGCCATTTCCCGCCCGGCGCGTCGATGGGATATTCCAACCATCGCGTCCACAGGTTTGCCGTCAGTATCCATGATCTCGACCACGGGTATGCCCGCCGAATCCAGCATGGCCCGTGCCGCATCGGTATGTTCCAACCCGGCAATTATGACACCGGATGGCCGCCACGAGAGCATCTCGTACAACACTTTTTCCTCTTTTTCAGGCAGATAGTCAGTGACGCCGACAACGGGCTGCAACTCGGTATCCTCTAAAACCTGATTGACGCCGGTCAGAACCTCGGGAAACACCATGTTCGAAAGGGACGGAATGATCACAGCCACCAGATTGACCCG